>JAJPIV010000149.1 GCA_021324595.1 Actinomycetota bacterium
GGCCGGCTGATCACCTCGGCCGCGCTGATCCTGTTCCTGGCCATGGCCGCGCTCGCCAGCGCGCCGATCACGTTCCTCAAGATCTTCGCCACCGGGGTGGGCGCCGGGATCCTGCTGGACGCGACCGTGGTCCGGTCCCTGCTCGTTCCCGCGCTCGTCGCGCTCTTCGGCCGGTGGAACTGGTGGCTGCCCGCCCGGGCGCGCCTGGTCCGGCGGGCCGGGGCCGGCCCGGATCGCGCTTGGTTCGACGCGGAGGCCCCCGGCAACGTACACTTCTAATCTCCGGCTGACGGGCGTGGCACGCGGCTGCCCGTCAGCGGGTCCGGCGCGGCGCGGCCGGGCCACCGTGGACAGCGCCGGACAACACAGGGCAGTAGCTCAATTGGCTAGAGTTCCGGTCTCCAAAACCGGCGGTTGGGGGTTCGAGTCCCTCCTGCCCTGCGAAGCCGGGCCGGCACCCGCCGGCGGCACCCGGCCCGAGCGCCGGGCGGCGATCAGCCCGATAGGTGAGGACATGGCGACTCAGGTACGCGGCCAGCGAGAGCGCAGGCCGGCCAGGACGCCGGCGCGTCCGGGCCGGACCGGGCCGGTCGTCTTCCTGCGCGAGGTGCGGGCTGAGCTGCGGAAGGTGATCTGGCCGACGCGCAAGGAGCTGATCACCTACACATCGGTGGCGGTCGTCTTCATCCTGATCATGGTGGCCATCGTGACCAGCCTCGACTTCGGCCTCACGAAGCTGGTGATCGCCGTCTTCGGCTGAGGCCGGCGCCGCGAGCGGTCCCGGGCACGCCGCGGCGGCATGATCGCCCGCGCGCGGGCGGCGCGGGACGGGCGCGGGAACGACGCCGGCCGGCGCCCAGGCCCGGCTGGCGCCTGGACGCAGTGCCGGGACAGCGCGGGAGACGGCGCTGAAAGACGCAAAGGGAAGAGCAATCGTGTCCGAGTCGCAGCACCAGGTCGGTGGCCCGCTGGGCGAGCCCGCCGAGGACGAGCAGGCCGTCTCGCATGGCGAGGCGGGCGCCGGGGGCGAGCAGGCCGAGCCGGAGGCCGACCCGGTCGCCGCGTTCCGCGCCGAGCTGCGCACGCTGCCCGGCGAGTGGTACGTCGTGCACTCGTACGCCGGGTACGAGAACCGGGTCCGCGCCAACCTGGAGAGCCGCATCCAGTCGCTCAACATGGAGGACTACATCTTCCAGGTCGAGATCCCGACCCATCAGGTGATCGAGGTCAAGGGCGGCAAGCGGCAGCAGGTGCAGGAGAAGGTGCTGCCCGGCTACATTCTGGTGCGGATGGAGCTGACCGACGAGTCCTGGGCCGTGGTCCGCAACACCCCCGGCGTCACCGGCTTCGTCGGGCTGTCGAGCAAGCCGTCGCCGCTGCCGCTGGACGAGGTCGCCGCGCTGCTCGCCCCGGTGCCGGAGGAGAAGGCCGCGAAGAAGGCGGAGACCATGCGGGCGGCCGCGGTGGACTTCGAGATCAACCAGTCCGTTACGGTGATGGAGGGCCCGTTCGCGACGCTTCCCGCTACCGTGAGCGAGATCAACCCCGACACCCAGAAGCTCAAGGTGCTCGTGTCGATCTTCGGCCGCGAGACCCCGGTGGAGCTCTCGTTCGACCAGGTCAGCAAGATCTGACGGCGGGCCTGGCACAACCACGCAAGGAAGGCAGATGGCTCCGAGGAAGAAGAGGATCGCCGCGGTCGTCAAGGTCCAGCTCAACGCCGGCGCCGCCACGCCCGCGCCGCCGGTGGGCACCGCGCTCGGCCCGCATGGCGTCAACATCATGGACTTCGTCAAGCAGTACAACGCCGCCACGGAGTCCCAGCGGGGCAGCATCATCCCGGTCGAGATCACGATCTACGAGGACCGCTCGTTCACCTTCGTGACCAAGACCCCGCCTGCGGCGGAGCTGATCAAGAAGGCGGCCGGGGTGGAGAAGGGCAGCGCGGAGCCGCACCGGAACAAGGTCGGCAAGATGACGATGGCCCAGGTTCGGGACATCGCGAGGACCAAGATGCCGGACCTCAACGCGACCAGCGCCGAGGCCGCGGAGAAGATCATCGTAGGCACCGCCCGGTCGATGGGGATCACCGTCGAGGGCTGACGCCGGTGGAGGGCGCCGGGAAGGGCGCCGGGAAGCAGTGGCAGGGCCAGGCGCTGGCCCGAGGACCACGAACTCCGATGGGAGCAAGGCAGTGAAGCGCAGCAAGGCGTACCGCAAGGCGGACGAGCTCATCGAGCCGGGCCGGCTGTACACGCCGGCCCAGGCGGCGGAGCTGGCGAAAAGGACCTCGACGACGAGGTTCGACGCGACAGTCGAGGTGGCGATCAGGCTCGGCGTGGACCCCCGCCGGGCAGACCAGATGGTCCGCGGCACGGTGAACCTGCCACACGGCACCGGCAAGACCGCCCGGGTCCTGGTCTTCGCCGCCGGGGAGCGGGCCGACGAGGCCCGCGCGGCCGGGGCGGACATCGTGGGCTCGGACGAGCTGATCGAGCGGATCCAGGGCGGCTTCCTCGACTTCGACGCGGTGGTCGCGACCCCCGACATGATGGGCAAGGTCGGCCGGCTCGGCCGGGTGCTCGGCCCGCGCGGGCTGATGCCGAACCCCAAGACCGGCACGGTCACCGCCGACGTGGCCAAGGCGGTCACCGACATCAAGGGCGGCCGCATCGAGTTCCGGGTGGACCGCCACGGCAACCTGCACGTGGTCATCGGCAAGGTGTCGTTCCCCGACCGCGCGCTGGTGGAGAACTACGCGGCGGTCCTTGACGAGGTGATCAGGCTCAAGCCGGCCGCGGCGAAGGGCCGGTACCTGAGGAAGGTCACGTTCTCGACCACGATGGGGCCCGGCATCCCGGTCGACCCGAGCATCACCCGCAACCTGACGACCGAGCTCGAGGCGGCCGCCTGACCGCGATTTGGCGCCCCTGGCCCTGCGCGCGTAGGCTGTGCCACGCCGAAGACCGCCGGCTGCCACCGCGCACGCGCGCGGTGGCCGAAGGCCCGGGTGACCGGGCGGCCCGCGCAGGCGAGCCGAGCTGACGCGCGCCCATCCCCGGGGCGCGGCGCCGCCCCGGGGCGCCCTGCGCCCGGGGCGTTCTGGGTCACCCCTTCGTGCGGACACGGTCCCGGTGCGGACACGGTCCTCGTCCGTGCCGGCCCCGCCGCCAGGCGGGCCGGCACCATCATCGGGAGCCGCCCCCGCGGCTTCCGGCTCAGGAGGGAGGCCCATGGCGAGGGCGGTCAAGGAGGCCACGGTCGCCGAGCTGGCCGAGCGCTTCAGCAGCTCGTCGGGCGCGGTGCTCACCGAGTACCGCGGCCTGTCCGTGGCGCAGGTGCGCGAGTTGCGCCGGGCGCTCGGGGAGAACGCGACGTTCTCCGTGGTCAAGAACACGCTCACCAAGATCGCGGCCGAGCGGGCCGGGGTCACCGGGGAGTTCTCGCGGATGCTGACCGGGCCGTCGGCGATCGCGTTCGTCGGCGGCGACGTGGTCGCGGCGGCCAAGGGCCTGCGCGACTTCGCGAGGAGCTACCCCCTGCTGGTGATCAAGGGCGGGGTGCTCGACGGGAAGGTCATGACCCCCGCGGAGATCGACAGGCTCGCCGATCTTGAGTCGCGCGAGGTCCTGCTCGCCAAGCTAGCTGGCGCCATGAAGGCGTCGCTGGCGAACGCCGCGGCGACGTTCGCCGCGCTGCCGACCCAGATGGCGCGCCTGCTCGCGGCGCTTGAGGAGAAGAAGTCGGCCGGCGGCGCGGACGCGCCGGCCCAGGGCTGACACACCCACACGGAGGAGACACACCATGGCCAAGCTCAGCACCGCGGACCTGCTCGAGGCGTTCAAGGACATGACGCTCCTTGAGCTGTCCGAGTTCGTCAAGCAGTTCGAGGAGACCTTCGACGTGAAGGCCGCGGCTCCCGTCGCGGTCGCCGGCCCGGTCGCCGCCGGTGCCGCGGCGCCGGCCGAGGAGGTCGAGGAGCAGGACGAGTTCGACGTGATCCTCGAGGCCGCCGGCGACAAGAAGATCCAGGTCATCAAGGAGGTCAGGCCGCTGACCGGCCTTGGCCTGAAGGAGGCCAAGGACCTGGTCGACTCGGCGCCGCAGAAGATCCTGGAGAAGGTCAACAAGGAGACCGCGGAGAAGGCCAGGGCAGCCCTGGAGGCCGTCGGCGCCACCGTCACCGTCAAGTAGGCGGCGCGGCCGGAGCGCGGTGGCCGTGCTCCCGGGCCGGCCGCCGTGCTCCGGCGGGCCCCGTGCTCCCGGGCCGGCCGCCGTGCTCCGGGCCGGCCGCCGTGCCCGCCGCCGGGGCCAGGGTCCCGGGAACCTTCTTTGATACCTCGCCGGCGCGCCCGCCAAACCAGGCAGCCCCTGTGATGTTCGTCACGTTGCCGTGTGTGACGACAGGCCGCGCCCGGCTCTTGACGTTTCGGCGATCACGAGCGATGCTGCCTTCAGCCGTGATGTGTCAGGTGACGGTAGGTTGACTGGCGGTGTGTGCGTAGACTACACTGCCAATTTGCGCTGCACCTACTTGCCCTCGGCACCATCGTCAGACTACAGCTCGTCATCCCACAGCTGGTAGACCCGCAGCGGCGGAGGCCGCAGGGCTCAGCGTGCGCGCGACCGTTCAGGCCACGAGTTCGGAAGGACCCCTGTTGGCAGCCTCGCGCAGCGCCTCAGTCATCGCCCAAGGTCCACATCGCATCTCTTTCGCCCGCATCAAGGAGCCACTGGAGGTCCCCAACCTCCTCGCCCTGCAGGTCGAGTCCTTCGACTGGCTGCTCGGGAACGACGCCTGGAAGGCCAGGCTCGCGGCCGAGAAGGCGGCAGGCCGCAGAGACCTGCCCGAGCAGTCCGGCCTGGAGGAGATCTTCGAGGAGATCAGCCCGATCGAGGACTTCACCGGCACGATGTCGCTGTCGTTCCGCGACCACCGGTTCGAGCCGCCGAAGTACTCGGTCGAGGAGTGCCGCGAGAAGGACATGACCTACTCGGCTCCGATGTTCGTGACCGCGGAGTTCATCAACAACACGACCGGCGAGATCAAGAGCCAGACCGTGTTCATGGGCGACTTCCCGCTCATGACCGACAAGGGCACCTTCATCATCAACGGGACCGAGCGGGTCGTGGTCTCCCAGCTCGTCCGCTCCCCGGGCGTCTACTTCGACCGGCAGGTCGACAAGACCTCCGACAAGGAGATCTATAGCTGCAAGGTGATCCCCTCGCGGGGCGCCTGGCTGGAGTTCGAGATCGACAAGCGGGACAGCGTCGGCGTGCGGATCGACCGCAAGCGCAAGCAGAGCGTCACCGTCCTGCTCAAGGCGCTCGGCTGGGACGATGCCCGGATCAGGGAGCGCTTCGGCGGCTACGAGTCGATGATGGCCACGCTGGAGAAGGACCACACCGGCAGCCAGGACGAGGCGCTGCTTGACATCTACCGCAAGCTCCGGCCCGGCGAGCCCCCGACGCGGGAATCCGCCCAGGCGCTGCTGGAGAACCTCTACTTCAACTCCAAGCGCTACGACCTGGCGAAGGTCGGCCGGTACAAGCTGAACAAGAAGCTCGGGCTGACCGTCCCGATCACCCGCGGCACGCTCACCGAGGACGACATCGTCGCCACGATCGAGTACCTGGTCCGGCTCCACGTCGGCGAGGACGAGATGAAGGCCGGCGACCAGATCATCCCGATCGAGGTCGACGACATCGACCACTTCGGGAACCGGCGGCTGCGAACCGTCGGCGAGCTGATCCAGAACCAGGTCCGGCTCGGGCTGGCGCGGATGGAGCGGGTGGTCAGGGAGCGGATGACCACCCAGGACGTCGAGGCGATCACGCCGCAGACGCTCATCAACATCCGGCCTGTGGTCGCCTCCATCAAGGAGTTCTTCGGCACCAGCCAGCTCTCGCAGTTCATGGACCAGACCAACCCGCTGGCCGGCCTCACGCACAAGCGGCGCCTGTCCGCGCTCGGGCCCGGCGGCCTGTCCCGGGAGCGGGCCGGGTTCGAGGTCCGCGACGTGCATCCGAGCCACTACGGCAGGATGTGCCCGATCGAGACCCCGGAGGGCCCGAACATCGGGCTGATCGGCTCGCTCTCCTCCTTCGGGCGGGTGAACGCGTTCGGCTTCGTCGAGACCCCCTACCGCAAGGTGAAGAACGGCAAGGTGACCGACCAGATCGATTACCTGACCGCCGACGAGGAGGACCGCCACGTCATCGCCCAGGCGAACGAGCCGTTCGAGGCCGATGGCAGCTTCACCAACGAGCGGGTCCTGGTCCGGCGCAAGGGCGGCGAGGTCGACTACATCAAGCCCGACGAGGTGGATTACATCGACGTCTCGCCGCGGCAGATGGTGTCGGTGGCCACCGCGATGATCCCGTTCCTGGAGCATGACGACGCCAACCGCGCGCTGATGGGCTCGAACATGCAGCGCCAGGCCGTGCCGCTGCTGCGCAGCGAGGCGCCCCTGGTGGGCACCGGCATGGAGTACCGGGCGGCGACCGACGCCGGCGACGTGATCATCGCCGAGCGGGCGGGCGTCGTCGAGGAGGTCTGCGCCGACGAGATCACGATCATGCACGACGACGGGACCAGGAAGACCTACCTGGTCAAGAAGTTCCAGCGGTCCAACCAGGGGACCTGCATCAACCAGAAGCCGATCGTGTCCGCCGGCCAGCGGGTCGAGGCCGGGCAGGTGATCGCGGACGGCCCGTGCACGGACCACGGGGAGATGGCGCTCGGCAAGAACCTGCTCGTCGCGTTCATGTCCTGGGAGGGCCACAACTACGAGGACGCGATCATCCTCTCCCAGCGCCTGGTGACCGACGACGTCCTGTCCTCGATCCACATCGAGGAGCACGAGGTGGACGCCCGCGACACCAAGCTGGGGCCGGAGGAGATCACCCGCGACATCCCGAACGTGTCCGAGGAGGTCCTCGCCGACCTCGATGAGCGCGGCATCA
>JAJPIV010000090.1 GCA_021324595.1 Actinomycetota bacterium
GCGCGGCGGCTGGTCCGCGGCCGGCGGCCTCCGCCGGCGCCGGCCGCGCGCGGGCCGCAGGCGCTGCCCTCCCCCGGCAGAACCCCCCCCGGCAGAACCTCCCCCGGCAGAACCTCCCCCGGCAGAACCTCCCCCGGCAGAACCTCCCCGGCAGCCCCCGCCGGGGCGCGCGCGCCGTCCCCGCCCTGCGGCACGGTCACGTGGCATCTCCGGCCGCCTGGCCGGTCGCCACCGCGAGCTGATCGAGCAGGCGGTCGGCCAGCTGCCGGTCGAGGCCGTGGATCCGGACCGGGCCGGCGGCCGACGCGGTCGTCGCGGTCACGTTCGCCAGGCCGAACATCCTCTCGCCGAACGACCGGTGGCTGTCGATCGTCTGGATCCTGCTGATCGGCGCGATCCGCCAGCGCACCGAGAACCACCCGGACCGGGTGTACAGCGCCCGGTCGGTCACCTCCCAGCGGTGAACGCGGTACCTCCAGCGGGGCATGACCACCGCCCACGCCCCGAGCACCGCGACCGTCACGGTGACCCCCGCGGTCCAGGCGCCCGACCATCCGGCCGCCGCTCCGGCCGCGGCCTCCGCGGCCACGATCACCATGCCGCTCAGCGCCGCGCGGGCCGTCCAGTAGGTGATCGCCCGCCGGCTGACCCGGTTCGCCGGCTCGCGCAGTCCGGGCACCGCCCGGTTCGCGCCCGCACTGTCGGTGGTCATTTCTTTAGGGTGCCATCTCAGCGCAACTGGCCAGCCCGCGCCGCCCCGTCCCGGCCTGGCCGCCCCATCCCGCCGGACCCTTCGCCGTCCGGGGCGCCGCGCCTAGCTGCCCTGGCGCCAGGAGTCCAGGTACTCCCGCTGGGCGGGGGTGAGGCGGTCGATCCGCGCGCCGAGCGTCGCCAGAGTGAGGCGGGCGACCTCGGCATCGATGCCCGGCGGCATCGGGTGGACGCCCGGGCCCAGCTCGCCGTCCTGGCGGAGCAGCCACGCCAGCGCCATCGCCTGCACCGCGAACGACAGGTCCATCACCGCGGCCGGATTCCCCTCGGCGGCGATCAGGTTGACCACCCGCCCCTCGGCGAGCAGGACCAGCCGGCGCCCGTCGGCGAGCACGTACTCGTCGGCATGCGGCCGGATCCCGCGGCGCACCGTCGCGGCGCCCGCGGCGAGCGCCCGCACGTCGATCTCCACGTCGAAGTGGCCGGCGTTGGCGAGCACCGCGCCGTCGGGCATGAGCGCCAGGTGCTGCGCGGTGATCACGTCGCGGGATCCGGTGGCCGTGACGAACACGTCACCTTGCGGGGCCGCGTCGGCCATGGGCATCACCCGGTGGCCGCGCATCAGCGCGGCGAGCGCCCGGACCGGGTCGATCTCGGTCACGATCACGTGAGCGCCGAGCCCCGAGGCGCGCTCTGCGATCGCCGCGCCGCACGGCCCGTAGCCGGCCACGACGACGGTCTTGCCGGCCAGCAGCATGTTGGTGGCGCGGAGCAGGCCGTCGATCACCGACTGGCTGGTGCCGTAGCCGTTGTCGAACATCCGCCTCGTCAGCGAGGTGTCCGCGGCGACCACGGGGAACGCGAGCGCCCCCTCGGCCGCCATCCGGCGGAGCCTGACCACGCCGGTGGCGGTGGACTCGCAGCCGCCGGCCACCCCGGGCAGCAGGTCGGCGCGCTCGGCGTGCAGCGTGTTCAGCAGGTCGCCGCCGTCGTCGATGACCAGGTCCGGAGTCTCCTCCAGGACCTGGTGCAGGTGGGCGTAGTAGGTCTCGCGGTCCACTCCGGACCGGGCGTGCACGCGCACCCCCGGCCGGCTCGCCAGGGCCGCGGCGATGTCGTCCTGGGTGGACAGCGGATTCGACGCCGCCAGCCGGACCTGCCCGCCGCCCGCGGTGATCACCTCGGCCAGCACGGCGGTCTCCGGGGTGACGTGCAGGCACGCGGCGACCGTGCGCCCGGCGAACGGCTGCGTCGCCGCGTACTCCTCGCGCAGCAGCCCCAGCACGGGCATCGCCCGGCGCGCCCAGTCGATCCTGGCCAGCCCCGCCGGGTCGGCGCTCATCAGTACCGGTAGTGGTCGGCCTTGTACGGGCCTTCCACGGGCACGCCGATGTAGTCCGCCTGCTCCTTGGTGAGCTCGGTGAGCCGCACCCCCAGCGCATCCAGGTGCAGCCGCGCCACCCGCTCATCGAGCTTCTTGGGCAGCACGTGCACGCCGAGCGGGTAGTCGGCCGCCCGGGTGAACAGCTCGATCTGCGCGAGCACCTGGTTGGTGAAGCTGGACGACATCACGAAGCTCGGGTGCCCGGTCGCGTTGCCGAGGTTGAGCAGCCGGCCCTCCGACAGCACGATGACCGAGTGCCCGTCGGGGAACGCCCACTCGTCCACCTGCGGCTTGATGGCGATCCTGCGGACCCCCGGGAGCCGCGCCAGGCCCGCCATGTCGATCTCGTTGTCGAAGTGGCCGATGTTGCCGACGATCGCCTGGTGCTTCATCCGGCTCATGTGCTCGGCCGTGATGATGTGCAGGTTCCCCGTGGCGGTGATGAAGATGTCGGCGGTCTCCACCACGTCCTCGAGCCTGGCCACCTGGAACCCGTCCATCGCGGCCTGGAGCGCGCAGATCGGGTCGATCTCGGTGATGATCACCCGGGCGCCCTGGCCGCGGAGCGAGGCCGCGCAGCCCTTCCCGACGTCCCCGTACCCGCAGACCACCGCGACCTTGCCGCCGATGAGCACGTCCGTCGCCCGGTTGAGGCCGTCGATCAGCGAGTGCCGGCAGCCGTACTTGTTGTCGAACTTGGACTTGGTCACCGAGTCGTTGACGTTGATCGCGGGGAACCGCAGCGTGCCCGCCCTCGCCATCTCGTAGAGCCGGTGGACCCCGGTGGTGGTCTCCTCGGTGACGCCGATGATCCCGCCGGCGATCCTGGTCCACTTGCGCGGGTCGGCGGCGAGGCTGGCCCGCAGCACGTCCAGGATCACCCGCCACTCCTCCGGGTCGTCGTCGGCCGCGGCGGGCACCGCGCCCGCCGCCTCGAACTCCGCCCCCCGGTGGACCAGCAGCGTCGCGTCGCCGCCGTCATCCAGCAGCATGTTCGGCCCGTTCCCGTCCGGCCAGGTCAGCGCCTGCTCCGTGCACCACCAGTACTCCGCGAGCGTCTCGCCCTTCCAGGCGAAGACCGCGACGCCGCGCGGCTCGCTGGGCGTGCCGTCGGGGCCGACCGCGACCGCCGCGGCGGCGTGGTCCTGGGTCGAGAAGATGTTGCAGCTCGCCCAGCGGACCTGGGCGCCGAGCGCGACCAGCGTCTCAATGAGCACTGCGGTCTGGACCGTCATGTGCAGCGATCCGGTGATCCGCGCCCCGGCCAGCGGCCTCGTGCCGGAGTACTCCCTGCGGACTGCCATCAGCCCCGGCATCTCGTGCTCGGCCAGCCGGATCTCCTTGCGGCCGAACTCGGCCAGCGCCAGGTCGGCGACCTTGAACGGAACCTGCTCTGCGGCCATCTGCGCTCCTGCCTGCCGGGGACTGGTCCCGACGATACGTTCACCGGCCCGCTCGGCGCAGCGGCCAGGGGATGTTCCTGACGAAAGATTGTTAGAATATGCGCGTGCGGATCACCGAAGCGTCCCGGCGCCTGGGGATCTCCGCCCGGATGCTCCGCTACCGCGAGGCTCTCGGCTTGCTCCCCGCCGTCCGCGCCCCGCGTCTGCCGCCGAGCCGGCACCGCCGGTTCGGCCAGCCCGACCTCGATGCGGTCTCGCTCGGCCTGGCGATCGAGCGGCGTTACGACATCAGCCCGGCGGCGCTCGCGTTCGCGCTGCGGGTGCTCGCCGATCCGGCCGCCCGCGCCGAGGTCGCCGAGTTCGGCCAGCGGATCGGCAGGATCCGGCCGCTTCCGGCGATGGCGATGGACTTCGAGAAGGAGCGCGCGCTGCGCCTGCTCGCCAGCCCGCCCGGCGCGCCGGCGGGTCCCGGCGCGCGGCAGCCCGGGGCCGGGCAGCCCGGGACGGTTCCGGCAGCTACTTCTTCCGCCGGGCGGCGCGCACCGACGGCTCGCTGACGTCGAGCCGGGTTGGCTGGTACAGGTCGGGCTCGAGGAAGATCAGCGTCGCGATCGGCACGGCTGCCCGGATCCGCCGCTCGGCGGCATCGATCGCGGCCGCGATGCTCGCCGCGGTGTCGGCCGGGCGCACCGCGACCTTCGCGGCGACCAGCAGCGACTCCGGGCCGATGTGCAGGGTCCGCAGGTGGATGACGCGCTCGATCCCGGGCCCGGCCTCGATCGCCGCCACGATCGCCCGCTGCGCCTCCGGGCTCGCCGCCTCGCCGACGAGCAGGCTCTTCATCTCCGCGGCCAGCACCACCGCGACGGCGCCGAGGAGCGCGCCGATCGCGAGGGAGCCCGCTCCGTCCCAGCGGCCGTCCCCGGTCACGGTCGTCACGACCAGCGCGATGACCGCGAAGGCCAGCCCGGTCAGCGCGGCGAGGTCCTCCAGCAGCACCGCCGGCAGCTCGGGCGCCTTCGCGTGCCTGATGAACGCGCGCCAGCTCGCCCGCCCGCGGGTGGCGTTCGATTCCCTGATGGCGGTGCGGAACGAGAACGCCTCGAGCCCCACCGCCACCCCCAGCACGACGAAGCCGACGACCGGGGACGCGAGGCGCTCGGGATGCGCGATCCGGTGGACGCCCTCGTACACCGAGAACACGGCGCCGGCGACGAACAGCACGACCGCGACTACGAACGCGTACACGTACCGCTCGGCCCCGAACCCGAACTGGTGCTCCTCCGTCTCCCCGCGCCTGGCCCGGCTCCGGCCGATGATCAGCAGGACCTGGTTGCCCGAGTCGGCGACCGAGTGGACCGACTCCGCGAGCAGCGACGCCGAGCCGGTGACGGCGAACGCGGCGAACTTCGTCGCCGCGATGCCCAGGTTCGCGGCGAGCGCCGCGAGCACGGCACGCGGGCTGCTCGCGTGGTCCGGGCTCATCGCGCGGCGCGGCCGGGGCGGCTAGCCGGCCGCCGGGTCGCGCGCCTCGCTGACCAGCAGCACCGGGATGTCGTCGCGGACCGGGTACGCCAGGCCGCATCCGTCGCCGGTGCAGACGAGCTCCTCGGCCGCGTCGTCCGCCCGCAGCGGCGCATGGCACTTGGGGCAGGCGAGGATCTCCAGCAGCCAGTCTTCAAGCTTCACGGCACTCTCCCACGCGATCGGCTAGGCGAAGTCACGCACCAGGCGCAGGACCTCGTCAGTCACCTTAGCCGTCGTCGCGGCGTCGCCCGCCTCGACGTTGAGCCGCAGCAGCGGCTCGGTGTTGGACGGGCGCACGTTGAACCACCAGTCCGGGCCCGTGATCGTCAGGCCGTCGAGATCGTCCGCGGTGACGCCCGGGCGGGACGTGAACACCTCGCGGACCCGCGCCAGGGCGGCCGCCTGGTCCCGCACCTGGCTGTTGATCTCCCCGGAGGGCACGTACCGGGAGTAGCGCTCCAGCAGCCGGGAGAGCGGGTCGTCCTGGCCGCCGAGGGCCGCCAGGACGTGCAGCGCAGCCAGCATCCCCGAGTCGGCGTACCAGAAGTCCCTGAAGTAGAAGTGGCCGGAGTGCTCGCCCCCGAAGATCGCGCCGCGCTCGGCCATCACCGCCTTGATGAACGAGTGGCCCACGCGGGTGCGCACCGGGACCCCCCCGTGCTCGGCGACGATCTCGGGAACCGCGCGCGAGGTGATCAGATTGTGGATGATCGTAGCCCCGGGCTCGCGGGCCAGCTCGCGCACGGCGATCAGCGCGGTGAGCGCCGACGGGGAGACGATGTGCCCCCGCTCGTCGATCACGAAGCAGCGATCGGCGTCCCCGTCGAACGCCAGGCCGGCGTCCGCCGACGTGTCGATCACCGCCCGCCGCAGGTCCTCCAGGTTCGCCGGGTCGATCGGGTTGGCCTCGTGATGGGGGAACGAGCCGTCCAGCTCGAAGTAGAGCGGCACGATCTCGACCGGCAGCCCCTCGAACACCTTCGGCACCGTATGGCCGGCCATCCCGTTGCCCGCGTCCACGGCGACCTTGAGCGGCCTGATCCCGGACAGGTCCACCAGCCGCCTGAGGCAGGAGGCGTAGCCGGCGAGCAGGTCCCGGCGGGTGACCGTGCCCGGCCGGGCGGCCTTCGCCGCGACGCCGCCGGCCGCCATCTCGCGCAGCTCGGCCAGGCCGCTGTCCTGGCCGACCGGGCGCGCGCCGTCCCGGCACAGCTTGATCCCGTTGTAGGCCGCCGGGTTGTGGCTGGCGGTGATCATGGCGCCGGGGACGCCCAGGCTGCCGCTGGCGTAGTAGAGCATGTCGGTGGAGCCGAGCCCGCCGTCGATGACGTCGGCGCCAGCCGAGGTCACCCCCCGCGCGAGCGCCGCGGCGAGCGGCGGCGACGAGGTGCGCATGTCGTGGACGATCACGATCGAGCGCGCCCGCGTCAGCGTGGCGAACGCCGCGCCCACGGCCTCCGCGACTCCCTCGTCCAGCTCCTCGGGGACGTGGCCGCGGATGTCATAGGCCTTGAAGATCTTCTCGTAGTCGGCCACTCGCCTGCCTCTTCCCGCCGGCTCCCGCCGGCACCCCGCGGGCCGGCTCCGCCTCCACCCGTCGGAAGACTACCCGGCTGGCCCGGCCTACTCCCGCCTGCCTCGCTCGGGTGGCGCCGAGCGCAGCACCCGCAGGTGCCCCCGCCGGCCGACCTCGACGCCCTGCCCGACCGGCTCGGCCCCGGGGCCGGGCCGGGCCGGGCTCGTCGCCTCCCGCACCGCGTTGGCCAGGGCCTCCAGGTCGTCGCACGCCGCCTCGTGGCTGGGGCCGAGCGGCAGCCGCACGATGTCCCACCCGCGCGGCGCGGTGAGCCGGTCGGCGTGCTCGCCGCACAGGTCGTAGCAGTGCGGCTCGACGAACGCGGCGAGCGGCCCGAGGACCGCCGTGGAGTCCCGGTACACGTAGGTCAGCGTGCACACGGCATCCCGCCTGCAGGCCGGCCGAGAGCAGCGGCGAGAACTCAACGGCTCACCTCGCTCACACCCCTGATCCCGGGCGCCGGCCCGGGCCGGGCCGTCGCCCGCCGCGGTCCGCCGGCCGCGGGCCCGCGCACTTGGCTCACAAGGGCTGACCGTACCGGTAGCCCGGCAGCTAACGCCATCACCCGGGGCACTCTGCACGATCGTGTCTCGCCTGCCGGGGCAGGCGGGGGAACCCGGTCAACCGTCCCGTCCAGGGCCTGCGCCGGCACCCGCCACGGGCGGCCGTGCCGGCCCGGCGCCACCTCGGCCGGGCCGGCACGGCCGCTCGCCACCTCCGCCGGCCCGTACTACCCTGGGTGAATATGCGCCAGGCAACGGACCGCCCGAGAGCCGCCGCGAGGATCCGCAGGCGGGACCGGCACGGGCGCGGCCTGCGCGGGCCGCTCGCGCCGGCGGGTTCTCCGCTGCACCGGAGCCGGGCCGAGCGCTTCGACGACCTGGTCCTGCAGGCGGTGGCCCAGCTGGAGCCGCGCTGGGAGGCTGAGCTGTCCGGCGTGGAGTTCGCGGTCGAGGAGGTGCCGAGCGCGGACCTGCCCGGCGAGCCTGCCGTGCCCTTCGGCGACGATCCGGTGCCGCTGGCCAGGCTGGATCCCGCCTGGCCCGATCCGGGCGATCCGGCCAATCCCGCCCGTCCGGCCAGGATCGTGCTGTACCGCCGTCCGCTGCTCGCGCGCGCCGACGGGGAGGAGGACCTCAGCGAGCTCGTCCTCGACGTCGTCGTCGAGGAGTTCGCCCGCCTCCTCGGCCTGGACCCGCAGGTGGTGGACCCCGGCTACCCCGCCGACGACGACTGACCCGGCCGCCGGGCCCCCGGACCGGGTGGTCAGCCGAGGACGGTCAGCAGCGACTCGCGCACGGCGGGCAGGCGGACGACCGACGGCGAGGGGAGCACAGGCAGTATCTCCTGCACCGTGCCGCCGGCCAGGGCCAGCCGCGCGCCGTAGACCGGGCCCGAGCCGGGCAGCACGGTCACGACGATCGCCGCGATGGAGGCCCGTGGCCGGGCCGCGCCCCTGGGCACCGCGATCCGCACGAGCGTGGCCGACCTGGCCTTGATCCGGACCACCTGCCCGCCCGTCCCGGGGAGCGGCTGGCCGGGGGCCGCCACGGTGAGCCGCACGCTCGCGGCGCGCCCCGGCGCGGACAGCACCAGGTCGGTCCGGCCTGCGGTGCCCACCGGGTTCGCGGCCACCACCCCCTGGCCGGCGAGCGGCGCAGACCCGGTGATGGGCGCAGACCCGGTGATGAATGCCCCGGGGGATCCGGGCGGCCCGCCGGAGGACACCAGGACGGCGCTGACCGGGACGCTGGCCGTGATCCTGATCGCGCCGGGGATCCCGCCGAGCGACGGGATCGCGATTCCCGTGGTCAGGTGACCGAGCACGCTGATCTGGTTCCCTCCGGTCGGCTGGTAGCTGCCGCGGGGTGTCACCGCCGTCACGCGGATCTGCGCCGCCTGGCCGCCGGGGACGGTCAGGTAGAGCTCGGGCGAGCCCGGCGCGCTCGGCAGGCCGGGCAGGGTGAGGCTGGTGGCAGGGGCCGGCGCGGGCGGCAGCCACGCCCCGGGCTTGGCGGCGCCGGTGGTCTCCCGCACCGCGGCCACGACCCGCCCGGTGCTGGTCGTGACGTTGAGGGCGAACGCCTTCGCCGAGCGGACCAGCCGGTCCAGGCTCTGGACCACCAGGCCACCGGGCGGCACGGTGATTCCCGAGTCGGCGGCCCCGAGCAGCGGGCCGCTGTCGGTCTGGACGCCGACCTGCACGTCGGCGGGCAGGCCGTCGGCGTTGAGCAGGAACAGCTCGACGTGGAGCCGGGGCGCGCCCGGGCTCACGAACCAGAAGTCCGAGCCCGGCGCCTGGCATCGTCCGGCCGGCTGTCCGTCCGGGGCGAGCTGCTCGACGTCCAGGCCCTGAGCCGCGGCGCCCGTGGCGGACACGATCAGCCCGCCCCTGCCCACCCGGGTCGGGACGAGGCCGCCGGCCATGGCGGGCAGGACCGCCTGCCTGGCCCGCAGCGCGGGCGCCGCGCCGACCCTCAGCACCGTCAGCTGGCCGGGGCGCGCCGTCCGCGGGCCCGGGCGGCCGACCGGGGACGCGGGCACGCTGGCCGGCGTGAGCGTCACCTGGCCGTTCCCCCGTGCCCCGGCCGGAACGGCGGCGACCGCCACGCCGCCGCCGGTCAGGCCGCCCGATCCCGGTGCCGGGCAGCCGAGCAGCGCGGAGGTCACCGGAAGCGATCCCGGTGACCGGGCGAGGGAGCCGGCCGCCGTGCTCGCGGGCCTGCTGAGCCCCGCGATGCCATACAGCGCACCGAGCGCGACCAGCACCAGCAGCGCCAGGAGCAGCCGGTTCGCCCGCAGCCGACGGGCAGCCGGTGGCCGCCGGGCCGCCTGCGGGCGCCGGGTCCCTGCGGGTCGCCGGGCGGTCACCAGGGGGCTTCCTCGTCCGCCCGGCCCGGCTCCCCGCCGCCCGGACCAGTGAGCCCGCGGCGCCACACGCTCCGGCGGGCGCCGATCGCGGAGCCGTCGCCGGCGCGCTCCGGCGCGACGTCGCCGTCCGGCTCCTGCGGCCTCCGGCCGTGACGGCCGGCCCGGCGGGGCCCGTCGCTCGGCATGCCGTCGTCGCGGGGCGGCCAGCCGCCCGTGCGGCCGTCCCGGAACGGGCCGGGCTCACCCCCGCGGCCGGGGAGGTCGTCGCTGTCCCAGCGCTCCTGGTACCCGGCCCCCCGGCCGGGGCCGCCGCGGTCCGGTTCACCGGGCAGGCCAGGGGACGGCCATGTGCCCGCCCGCGTCCCGCGCCCGTCAGCGTCCAGGCGCCCGCCCGGCCACGCGCCGGGCCGGGCGGGCGGCGGCATGCCGCTGGGCGAGCGCGCGGGAACCCGGTGCCCGGCGGCCCCGGCGGCAGGGGCGCCGGCCGGGTCGGCGCCGCGCGTCCTTCCCGGGCCACCGCCCGCCCCGCCGCCGGCGGCCGGCGGGCCCGGCTCGCCTTCGAGGTAGGGCCAGGCGCGCGACTGCGGGCCGGCCGGCTCCCCGGCGGAGCCGGGCCGGTCGCGGCCGGGCGTGCGGCCGCCGGGCGGCTCGGCCGGCCGGCCGGCCGCAGGGCGCCACGGCGCCGGCCGCCCGGCCGGCCGGCGGTCCAGGGACGCCGCGTCGCGCCCGGATGCCTCCGCCGCCCGGCCCGCCCGGTGGCCCGGCCCGCGCGGCCGGCCGGTGCCGCCTGCCCGGCCTGCGCCCCGGCCTGAAGCAGCCACCCGCCGGCCAGATCCCGCGGCCCCGGCGTCCGCGCCCTCCCGCCCGGCGGCGTCCACGGCCTCTGGCAGCCCGGGCACTCCGGGCGCCGCCCCGGCGCGGCCCATCGCCGCTCCGGCGGCCCCCTCGGCCTCGGCCACCCGCAGGCCGGGCAGCGCCAGGGCCACCACCAGCAGCAGCGCGAGCACCTGGAACCACAGCGCGAGGTCGTGCGGGAGCCCGGAGTAGCCGACGTCGAGGCGGCCGCCGCCGGGCGGCAGCCGGAAGGCCTGCGCCCAGCGCCCGGCCGGCGAGGGGACCGGGTCCAGGCGGCGCCCGTTCAGCGTGGCGGTCCACGGCCCGGCCGGCTCGGCGAGCAGCAGCGTCCCCCCGGGCGCAGGCGCCGCGGCCCCGGAGACTGCCGCCGGCCCCGAGGGGACCGCGACGACCGACCCGTTCGGCTCGAGCACGCTCACCCGGGACGGGGGCGTGACGAGCTGCCACAAGTCGTAGTGGGCGCTGACGCTGTACGGCCGCAGCCCGGCGACGTTGTCCAGCACGCCCGCCAGCGCCGGGTCGACCGGGGCCTGGACCATCACGAAGCCGATGTCGAATCCGGCAAGGCCCCGGCTCTCGTTCATCACCAGGCCGCCCTCTGGGGAGACCAGCGCCGCCACCACCTTGTCCAGCGCCCGTCGCGCGCCGGCCGGGGGCGTCAGGTCGGCGTCGGCCAGGCCCGGGCTCGCCCCGCGGAGCAGCAGGTACGAGACCTGGCCGCGCACGGAGCGCAGCACCAGGGTCCGGACCTGGCGCGCCTGGCCATCGGCCGCCGCGACCAGCTCCGGCACGACCGGGGCGGCCACCGGGTGCACCAGGCCGGAGCCGCCGGACCCGAGCCACGCCGACGCGGCCAGCACCGGGGCCGAGCAGGCGGCGGCCGCGACCACCGCAGCCCACAGGCCGCGGGCGCCGGCCACGGCCCGCCAGCCCCGGCGCCCGGCCAGCATCCGCCCCAGGGCGTCGGCGCCCGCCGTGGCCGCGAGCAGCAGCCCGAGCCCGGCGATGGCCAGCGGCAGCCCGGTCCAGGTGATCACCGGCCCGCCGTCCGGCGGGCTCACCACCACGTGGCTGACGCCGATCGCGGCCAGCAGCCCGGCCAGCGCCACGCCCCATCCGGCGACCACGAGCTTGCGCCTGCGCCCGGAGAACAGCGCGGCGAAGGCCACGGCCAGCAGGCCGCCGGTGACCCAGTACGGGGGCAGGCCCGGCCCGCCGGGGCTCAGCAGCAACAGGCTCCTGGCGGGCAGGCCGCCCGGCGGCGTTCCGGGCTGAGGCAGGCCCGCCTCCAGGAAGAGCCTGCCCGGATGGGCGGCCAGGGTGATCGTCCAGGGAAGCAGCAGCACCGGGGCGGTCAGGGCGACGACCGCGAGCCGGCGGACGGTGCCCGTCACCCTGGAGCGGGCCCCGAGGGCCGCGATGGCGCAGGCCGCGATGGCCACCAGCCACAGCAGCGGGACGAACGCGGCGCCGACCGCGACGAGCAGGCCCGCCCCCCAGGCGGCACGGCTTCCCTGGGGCCCGGGAGCGGTCACGACGCGCCCGGCCAGCAGCGCGATCAGCGGCAGCAGCACGAAGGCGACGGCCATGCCGAGCCGGCCTCCCGCGACGATGCCCATCGACACCGGCAGGAGCGCGTAGCTGATCGCGGCCCACGCCGTGACCAGCCGCGACCGGCTCACCCGGCGCGCGGCCAGCATCGCGGTCATCCCGGCCAGCGGCACGCAGCCGATCAGCAGCACGTCCACGGCCAGCCACGGCTTGCCGCCCAGCAGCGACGCCAGCAGCGCCAGCACCGCGACGTAGGGCGGGGCGGCGGCGGCCGAGCCGAGGCCGGCCGGGTGGAACGCCTGCAGGTACACCCGCCACAGGTCGGATGCCCCGCCCCAGGCGGGGACCAGGGAGCCTCCGCCGAGCGGCCCGGAGCCGAGCAGCGAGCGCGACGCCACCAGCGAGACGGCCAGGAGGGCGGCCAGCGCCAGCACCGGCGGGCTGGTCAGCAGCCGGCGGGCCAGGCCGTTGTCGGTGAGCAGCGAGTCGTCCTCGCCCGGGTCGGCGCTCGCGTGGTGCGCCCCGGCCGCGTCGCCCTGGGCGGACCGCAGCACCGTCGCGGCGGCGAACTCGGCCAGCCGCCGCGCCGACCGCCCGGGTGGCAGGTCGCCGCGGACCCGCGCGTACGCGGCCCGCCGGCCGCGCCGCCGGCGGCGCCGCGCCCGGTGCAGCCGGAGCGGGTGCCCGAGGACGGCGGCGATGGCGGCGGCCTCGTCCAGCGCCGCGGTGATCCTCTTGGCGAGCAGGAAGAAGGTGATCCGCAGCAGCGAGACCAGGAGGTTGCCCGCCGCCACCGCCGGCAGCTGGCGCAGCGGCAGGTTCCCGAGGAGGGTGAGCAGCCCGTTCCGCCGGTCCAGCAGCCGCGGCCGCCGTCCCACCGAGACCGGCCGGCGATGCCGCGCCGACGCCTGGACGTGGTAGACGACCGCGTCGGTGACCACGCGGACCCGGTAGCCGGCCGCGTGCACCCGCCAGCAGAAGTCGACGTCCTCCATGAACAGGCCCATGGCCGGGTCGAACCCGCCGACCTGCTCCCAGACCTCGCGCCGCACCAGCATGCCGGCGCTGCTGACGGCGAGCGCGTCGCGGTCGCCGTCGTGCTGCCCCTGGTCGATCTCCCTGGGCTCGATCCCGGTCACCCGGCGCGCCGCGGTGTCGATGGTGATCCCGGCCTCCAGGATCACCTCGCGGTTGGACCAGTCCCGCACCTTCGGCCCGAGCACCGCGGCCGAACCGGTCTCGGTCACTCCGCGCAGCAGCTGCTCAAGGGCGTCCGGGGCGGGCTCGCAGTCGTCGTGCAGCAGCCACAGCCACTCGACCCGGTCGGCTGCGTCGCCGGGCACCGGGGCGTTCGCGGCCCGGTGCACGAGCGCCCGGGCGATCGCGGCGCCGTAGCCGGTGGCGCGGTCCATGCCGAAGACCGATCCCTGCCCGAACCGGGCGGCCAGAACCGCGCCGCTGCGGTCCCTGCTGCCGGTGTCCACCGCCACCACCCGCTGCACGGGCCTGGTCTGCCCGGCGAGCGCGTCGGCCAGCTGCGGCAACCATGCCGCCCCGTCGTGGGCGACGACCACGGCGGTTACGACGTGCTGGGGATAGGACTCGTTGGGCGACAAGGCGATCCGGTTGCTGAGGGGCTTCACCTGCAGGTTCCGCGCCGCGGCGCGGGCCCGCTGGCCGGTCACCTGTGAACGATACGCGAATCCCGGGCACCGCCACGGCCAGACGCCGAGCTTGCCCGTGCCGCCCGGCGCGCCCGGCCTGGCTCAGCCGGCGCGCCGCTTGAGCCGCCTTCGCTCGCGCTCGGACAGGCCGCCCCAGATGCCGAAGCGCTCGTCGTGCTCGAGCGCGTACTCCAGGCACTCCGCCCTGACCTCGCAGCTGCGGCAGACCCGCTTGGCCTCCCTGGTGGACCCGCCCTTCTCAGGGAAGAACGCCTCGGGATCGGTCTGGGCGCACAGCGCCCGGTCCTGCCACGCCTGGCCCGCTGACTCATCGGCGCCGATGCCCAACGCTTCGTGCACCAGCGCGACGATGGCGTCAGTCACAGCGCACCTCCGCCCCTCGACAACCCCGTCGGTCCCGCGGCCACCGGGACGGCCGCGGGAATCACACTGCTGAAATTACACGCGCGTGTCTTGCCGCGCGTCAAGGCGGAGACGTGGTAGTGCGGGCCGGCTTGACCTCGATGACCTGGAAAGTCTGCCCGGAAAACCTGGGGTCCCAGCCCGGCCGCCGCCTGCGGCCGGCCGCCGGCCCAGCCAGGCACCACGCCCGGCGCCGCCCCGGGCGGCCGCGCCTGGCAGACTCGGGCCATGCGCATCACACTGCTGGCCGGCGGGGTCGGGGGCGCCCGGTTCCTGCGCGGGCTGGCCGCCGCCGCACCGGACGCGCAGGTCACGGTCATCGGCAACACAGGCGACGACATCACGCTCTTCGGCCTGCACGTCTGCCCGGACCTGGACACCGTGATGTACACGCTCGGCGGGGCCGTCAGCGAGGAGCAGGGCTGGGGCCGCGCCGGGGAGACCTACACCGTGCAGTCCGAGCTCGCGGCCTACGGCGCGGGGCCGGACTGGTTCCGCCTGGGTGACCGGGACCTGGCCACCCATATCGCGCGCACGGCCATGCTCCGCGCCGGCCTGCCGCTGTCGGCGGTCACCAGGCGGCTCTGCGAGCGGTGGCAGCCGGGCGTCACCCTGCTGCCGATGACCGACGACGACGTGCGGACCCACGTGATCGTCGACGACGGGGAGGGCACGCGGACGATCCACTTCCAGGAGTGGTGGGTCCGCCTGCACGCGAAGGTTCCGGCGCGCGGCTTCCTCCCGGTCGGGGCGGAGCGGGCCACCCCGGCGCCCGGGGTCCTCGACGCGATCGCCGGCGCCGACTTCGTGCTGCTGCCGCCATCCAACCCGGTGGTCAGCATCGGCGTCATCCTCGCGATCCCCGGCATCGCCGAAGCGGTCGCCGCCAAGACCGTCGTCGGCGTCTCCCCCGTGATCGGCGGCGCGCCGGTCCGGGGCATGGCCGACGCCTGCCTGGCGGCGATCGGGGTCAAGCCGGACGCGGCCGCGGTCGCCGCGCACTACGGGCCGGGCCTGCTGGACGGCTGGCTGGTGGACACCGCCGACGCCGGCGCCGCGTTCGCCGCGGACCTGGCCGGGATCGAGGTGCGCGCGCTGCCGCTGTACATGACCGACGTGCCCGCCGCGGCCGCGATCGCCGCCGCGGCCATCGGCCTGGCCAGGGAGCTGCTCGGATGACCACGATCACGATCACCGGGCTGGGCGGCCTGCCCGAGATCGCCCCCGGGGCCGACCTGGCCGCGCTCATCGCCCGGGCTGCGCCCGGCCTGGCCGACGGCGACATCCTGGTGATCACATCCAAGGTGGTCAGCAAGGCGGAGGGCCGGGTGGTGCGCGCGAGCCGCGAGGAGGCGATCGCCGCGGAGACCGTCCGCATCGTCGCGCGCCGCGGCCCCACGACGATCGCCGAGACGCGGCACGGGCTGGTGCTGGCCGCCGCCGGGGTGGACCGGTCCAACACGGCGCCGGGAACCGTGGTGCTGCTGCCGGAGGACCCGGACGGCTCGGCCCGGCGCCTGCGCAAGGCGATCATGGCCCTGACCGGCGCCCGGATCGGCGTGCTGATCACCGACACGATGGGGCGGCCGTGGCGGGTTGGCCAGGCCGACGCGGCGATCGGCGCCGCGGGAGTGGCGCCGCTGCGCGACCACCGCGGCACGCCCGATGCCCACGGCAACCTCCTCGAGGTCACGGTCGCCGCGGTCGCCGACGAGCTGGCCGCGGCCGCGGACCTGGTCAAGGGCAAGGCCGATCAGGTGCCGGCCGCGCTGGTGCGGGGCCTCGCCGGCCTGGTCACCGCCGACGACGGGCCCGGAGCCGCGGCCCTGATCCGCCCTGCCGAGCAGGACATGTTCCGCCTCGGCGCGGCGGACGTGCTCGGCGCGCGCCGGACCGTGCGCGAGTTCACCGCCGAGCCGGTGGACCCGGCGGCCGTCCGCCGGGCCATCGCCGCCGCGGTGACGGCCCCGGCGCCGCACCACAGCAGGCCGTGGCGGTTCGTCGTGGTCGAGTCGGCGCGCGCCCGGCGGCGCCTGCTGGACGACATGCTGGCCGCGTGGGCGGCCGACCTGCGGGGCGACGGGTTCACGCCGGAGCAGATCGCCCGGCGCACCAGGCGCGGCGAGCCGCTGCGCCGCGCCCCGCTGATCATCGTGCCGTGCCTGGTCACCGAGGCCGCGCACGCCTACCCGGACGCGCGCCGCGCCTCCGCCGAGCGGGCGATGTTCCTGGTCTCGATGGGCGCGGGCGTGCAGAACCTGCTCGTCGCGCTGGCCGTCGAGGGGCTCGGGTCCTGCTGGCTGTCGAGCACCCTGTTCTGCGGCCCGGTCGCCCGCGCGGCGCTCGACCTGCCGCCGGGCTGGGAGCCCATGGGCGCGATCGGCGTGGGCCGCCCCGCCGCCGCGCCGTCCCCGCGCCCCGACGGCGACCTGCGGGACGTGATCGCCTACCGCTAGCGATCAGGTGAGCCCGAGGCGCCGGGACAGGTCGGACCCGAAGACCCCGGCCGGGTCGATCCGCGCGCGCAGCGCACGGAACTCGCCGAGCCGGGGGTACATCGCGCTCATCAGCCCGGCCGGGATGCGCGAGTCCTTGGCCAGGTAGAGCCGGCCGCCGGCGCCGAGCACCAGCTCGTCGAGCTCGCCCAGCAGATGGCCCAGCCACGGCGTGCGCGCCGGGAAGTCGAGCGCGAGCGTCCAGCCAGGCATGGGGAACGACAGCGGCCCCTGGTCGCCCTCGCCGAAGCGCTTCAGCACCGTGACGAACGAGGGCGCGCGCAGCGCGCTGATCCGCTCCAGCGCCCGCCGCACCACGTCCGAGGCGGCGAACGGCACCACGAACTGGTACTGGCGGAACCCGGCCGGGCCGTAGACCCGGTTCCAGTTCCTGATGCCGTCCAGCGGGTGGAAGAACTGGCTGATGGTCTGGATCTCCCCGGTCCGCCGCCGCGGCGCCTTGCGGTACCAAGCCTCGTTGAGCAGCGCGACCGTGTGGCGGTTGATCAGCCCGGAGGGGAAGACCGGCGGCGCGGCCAGCCGGGCCGAGGGGGAGAACTCAAGGGGCCTGGCCCGGTCCCGGTAGCGGACCTCGCCGATCGTCGCGAAGTTGCCGCTGGTGATCACCGAGCGCCCCAGGCTGGCGCCGGCGGCCAGGCAGTCGGTCCAGGCCACGGTGTAGTCGTAGTCCTCGTCGGTGGCCGACAGGTGCGCCATCGTCTCGTCGATGTCGGCGGTCCGCACCGTGTCCACGACCAGCCGCGACGTCTCCACCGGGATCAGCTGGACGGTGGCGCGCAGGATGATCCCGGTCAGCCCCATGCCGCCGGCGGTCCCCCAGAACAGCCCGGGATCGGAGGCCGGTGTCACGGTCCGCACGTCGCCGTCGGCCATCAGCAGGTCAAGCGAGGTGACGTGGCGGGCGAAGCTCCCGGCGGCGTGGTGGTTCTTGCCGTGCACGTCCGAGGCGATCGCGCCGCCGACCGTGACCTGCCGCGTCCCCGGGGTGACCGGGACGAACCAGCCGGCCGGCAGGAATCCGGTCATGAGCTGCTCCAGGCTCACCCCGGCCTCGCAGGCGACCAGGCCGGAGCGCGGGTCGAACGAGAGCACGTGGCGCATCGCGGTCATGTCGATGACCAGCCGGCCCTCGTTCTGCGCCGCGTTGTTGTAGCTGCGGCCCAGGCCGCGGGCGATCACGCCGGTCCCGGCGGCGGCCTTGACCAGCCCGGCGGCGTCCTCCGCCGACTCCGGCCGCGCCACCTGCGCCACGGTCGGCTCGGTCAGCCCCCACCCGGAGAGCCGGACCCTGCCGGTCGTCGCCATCCTCACTCGCCTCCCGCAGCGCCGGCGAGCGTGACCAGCGGCAGGGCGCGCCCGGAGCGGACCGGGCCGGCGGCCCCGCGGACTGACCCGCAGACCCCGTCCGATGCGGCCGCCGCCGCGAGCCGCTCGGCCGCGGGCTCGCCGTAGTTCGTGGTCCGCTGCCTCAGCCGCCGCCCGAGCGGGGCGACCATCTCCGCGAGCTGGCTGATCGTCTTGAACGAGCCGTTCTCCGACCCTGCCATCCTGCTGATCGTCTCCTCCATCAGCGTGCCGCCGAGGTCGTTGGCGCCGCCGCGGAGCACGTCTCGGCAGAGCTCGTCGCCGAGCTTGACCCACGAGCACTGGATCGATCCGATCGCGCCGTGCAGCAGGAGGCGGGCGAGCGCGTGGACGGCCCGGTTCTCCCGGCGCGTCGGGCCGGGCCGGGCCAGCCCGGCGAGGTAGATCGGCGCGTTCGCGTGCACGAACGGCAGCAGGACGAACTCGGTGAACCCGCCGGTCTCCGCGGCGATCGAGCGGATCAGCCGCAGGTGGGCCACCCAGTGGGCCGGGGCGTCCACGTGCCCGTACATCATCGTCGCGGTGGTCGGGATGCCGAGCCGGTGCGCGGTCGTGATCACCTCCACCCACGCGGACGCCGGCAGCTTCCCCTTGGTGAGCACCCAGCGCACGTCGTCGTCGAGGATCTCCGCCGCCGTGCCGGGGAGCGAGTCCACGCCGGAGTCGGCGAGCCTGGCGAGGAAGTCGCGGACCGGCAGGCCGGTGCGCGCCGCCCCGTTCATCACCTCCATCGGCGAGAAGGCGTGCACGTGCATCTGCGGGCAGCGGCGCTTGACCTCCGCGGCGATGTCGAAGTACGCAGTCCCCGGCAGGTCCGGATGGATCCCGCCCTGCATGCACACCTCGGTCGCCCCGGCGGCCCAGGCCTCCTCCGCGCGGTCCCCGATCTGGCCCAGGGAGAGCGTGTAGGCGTCCGCGTCGGTCCGGCGCTGGGCGAACGCGCAGAACCGGCAGCCGGTGTAGCAGACGTTGGTGAAGTTGATGTTCCGGTTCACCACGAAGGTGACGTCGTCCCCGTTGACATCGCGGCGGATGGCGTCGGCCAGCGCGGCGAGCGCATCCAGCTCGGGCCCGTCGGCGGCGAGCAGCGCGAGGGCCTCCCCGTCGGACAGGCCGGCCGGGTCACGCTCGGCGCTGCGCAGCGCCGCGGCGACCTCCGGCCGCATCCGCCGCGGCGCGCCCGCCCCGGCGCCTTCCCGGCCGGGACCCTCCCGGCCGGGAACCTCTCCGCCCATGCCGCGGGCGGCGGGGGCGATCCGCTCGGCGACCTGCTCCCAGTCGCCATACACCTCGGCGAAGTCGGCCCGCCGCCCGGCGGCCCGGCCGAGCGTGTCGATCGTCACGTGCAGGTCGGTGCGGCCCGACGCCTCCCCCCAGCCGCCATCGGGCTCCTGCCACGGCCGGCCGGCGGGCCTGGCGCCCTCGGCGGCGAGCCCGGTCCGTGGGTCGGCGAGCGCGGCCACGTGCCCGGCCAGGCGCGGGTCGAGCCACGGCTCGCGCAGGTAGCCGGGGTAGATGGTGAGGCGCTCGGCCAGCCGGAAGCCCGCCTGCGAGGTCCGCCGGGCGAGGTCGCCGATCTCCGGCCAGGGGAGCTCGGGGTTGACGTGGTCCGGGGTGAGCGGCGAGACCCCGCCCCAGTCGTCGATGCCGGCCCGGAGCATGAGCGCGTGCTCGCCGCCGACCAGGTTCGGCGGGGCCTGGATCCGCATCGACGGCCCGAGCACCAGCCGGGCCACGGCGATCGTCGCGGCCAGGTCGGCCAGCTCGGCGTCGGGCACCGCGCGCATCCTCGTGCCGGGCTTGGCCCGGAAGTTCTGCACGATGACTTCCTGGATGCCGCCGTACTCGCGGGCGATGCGGCGGATCGCGAACAGCGACTCCGCCCGCTCGGCGAACGTCTCCCCGATCCCGACGAGGATGCCCGTGGTGAACGGGACGGCCGACCGGCCCGCGTCCTCCAGCACCCGCAGCCGCACCGCGGGGTCCTTGTCCGGGCTGCGAAAGTGCGGCCCGCCCGGCTCGGCGAACAGCCGCCGAGCAGTGGTCTCCAGCATCATCCCCATCGACGGCGCGACGGGCTTGAGCCTGGCGAAGTCCTGCCAGGTCAGCACGCCTGGGTTCAGGTGCGGCAGCAGGCCGGTCTCCTCCAGCACCGCGATCGCCATCGCGCGCAGGTAGGAGAGCGTGTCGTCGTATCCCGCCGCGTCCAGCCACTCGCGGGCCTGCCGCCACCGGGCCTCCGGCCGGTCGCCCAGCGTGAACAGCGCCTCCTTGCAGCCGAGCTCGGCGCCCCGGCGCGCGATCGCCAGCACCTCGCCGGGGGACAGGTACGCGCCGCCCGGCGGCAGCCGGCCGGGCACGGTGGCGAACGTGCAGTAGCCGCAGCGGTCCCGGCACAGCCTGGTCAGCGGGATGAACACCTTGCGCGAGTAGGTGATCACGCCGGGCCGCCCGGCGGCTTCGAGCCCCGCGTCGCGGACCCGCGCCGCGTGGCCGAGCAGCTCGGTCAGGTGCTCGCCCCGCGCCCGCAGCAACACCGTGGCCTCGGCGAGGTCCAGCGGCTTGCCGTCCCGCGCCCTGGCCAGCGCCCGGCGCAGCGCGCCCGGCGACGGCGCGGGCTCGGAGCGAGGTGACCCGGAATCGGCGGTTCGCATGGCACCACAGTAGGCGGGGCGAGCGGGCGGGCGCCGTCCGGGCCGCGGCTCCTGCAGCGGGCCGGGCTCCGGCGCGGCGGGCGGCCCGCCGGGTCAGAACGCCCGGTAGTCGCGGACCGGGCGCCGCGGGCCGCGGCGCGGCGGGCGGGGGAGGGCGAGCGCCGCCAGCAGCGCCGCCCGGTGCCGGTGCCCGGCGTAGGGGGCGAGCAGCTCGAGCATCCCTGCGTCGTCCACCGGACGGCCGGCCAGCGCCCAGCCGACCAGCGAGGGCAGGTGGTAGTCACCGACCGAGACCGCGTCGGCGTCGCCGCAGGCCCGCTGCCTCACCTCGGCCGAGGTCCACGGCCCGATCCCGGGCAGCGAGCGCAGCCTGCGGTCTGCCTCGGCCGGCGGCGCCCCGGCGATCTCCTCCAGGCGGCCGGCCACCCGGGCCGCCCCGGCGATCGTGCGCGCCCGCACCGCCTCCACCCCGGCCCGGTGCCACTCCCAGGACGGGATCGCCGCCCACGCGGCGGGCTCGGGCGGCACGCGCATCCCGTCCGGGGCGGGGCCCGGCGCAGGCTCGCCGAACCGGCGCAGCAGCGCCCGCCAGGCCCGTGCCGCCTCCGGGCCGACCACCTTCTGCTCCAGCACGGCGGGCGCGAGCGCTTCGAAGACCAGCCCGGAACGCCCGACCCGCAGCCCCGGGTGACGCCGGGCGGCCTCGCGCAGCACGGGGTGGTCCGGCGCGAACTCCTCCGGGCGGTCGTCCGCGCCGAGCATCCCGGGCAGCGCGGCGAGCAGCCAGCCCGCCCCGGGGCCCCACGCTCGCGCCCCGACGCGCGTGCCCGGCCCGTCCGGCCCGCGGGGCCAGGAACGCCAGGCCAGCCGGAGCGTGCCGGGGCCGTCGGGCGTCCGGCAGGCCCGCCAGGCCGCCCCCGCCTCGTCGAGCCGGAACGCCGGATCGCCCCGCCCGCGGCGGTGCACCGAGAGCACCCCGAGCACGTCGATCGCGAACGGCGCGCGCCATTCGCGCGCCGCCGCCGGCATGCTCAGCCGCCCGGGCGCGGCTCAGGCATCGGTGGAGAAACGGATCGCGGTGCCGGGCAGGCACACGCCGGGCCAGACCCGGGCGCCGCAGCGCAGCTCGTTCCCTCCGCCGATCTCCGCCTCGGCGCCGATCACCGCGCCGTCGAGCACCGCGCCCTCGCCGATCACCGCGCCCTGGCCCACCACGCTCGCGGCGACCCGCGCCCTGGCGCCGATCCGGGCGCCGTCGAACAGCACCGAGGCATCGACGCGGGCCCCGGCGCCGATCGCGGCCCCCGAGCCGACGACGGTGCCGCCCCCCACCTCCGCAGTCGGGTCCACCCGCGCGCCGGGCAGCAGCAGCGCAGCGCCGCACTCGCCGGGCAGCGCCGGGGAGGCGAGCTCGCCGAGCACCAGGTCGCACGAGCCGCGGACGAAGGCCTCCGGGGTGCCGACGTCCAGCCAGTAGGCGGACTCCAGGTACCCCATGATCGTCTCGCCCGCCTCGATCAGCCCGGGGAAGGTCTCCCGTTCCACCGACAGCACGCGGCCGGCCGGCATCGCGTCGATGTAACGCCGGGTGAACACGTAGCATCCGCCGTTGACCTGCCGGGTGACCGGGTCGGGGGTCTTCTCCAGGAACGCGGTGACCCGCCCGGTCAGGTCCGTCGGCACGCAGCCGAACCTGGCCGGGTCGCCCACCTCGACCAGGTGGAGCGTGACCGCGGCGTCGGCCTTGCGGTGCAGGTCGATCTGCGCGCGCAGGTCGTGCCCGGAGAGCACGTCGCCGTTGAGCACGACGACCGGGTCGGCGGGGCCGGACAGCAGGCTGCCGGCGGCGTTCCGGATCGCGCCTCCGGTGCCCAGCGGCTCCTCCTCCTGCACGTAGACGATCTCCAGGCCATGCCGCGCGCCGTCGCCGAACGCCTCGGCGAACATCTCGGCGCGGTAGGCCGTCGCCATCACCACGCGGGTGATCCCGGCCTGCGCGGCCCTGGCCAGCTGGTGGGCGAGGAACGGCACGCCGGCCAGGGGCAGCAGCGGCTTGGGAACGCCGATCGTCAGCGGGCGCAGCCTGGTGCCCTGGCCGCCGACCAGCACGATCGCCTCGGCCGGGGCGGATTCACGCGTCTGGCTCAGCATGACCAGGCAGACTACCCCGCCTAGCGCCGCCCGGCGGCGGCGCGCTCGTAGCACGCCAGGTGCGCCTGCGCCGAGGCCTCCCAGGTGAACTCCAGCGACCGCCGGTAGCCGGCCTGCCCGAGCGCGCGCCGGCGATCCGGGTCGTCCAGCAGCGCCCGCAGCGCGATCGTGATGCTCGCCGCGTCCGGCTCGGTGTAGGCCACCGCGTCGCCCCCCACTTCGGGAAGCGAGGTGCGGTGCGTGGTCAGCACCGGCGCGCCGCAGGCCATCGCCTCGAGCACGGGCAGGCCGAAGCCCTCCCCGGTGCTCGGGAACGCGACTACCAGGGCCCCGCCGAAGAACCCGGGCAGGTCGGCGTGGTGCAGGTACCCGGGGCGGACCAGCCGCAGGTGCGCGGGGACGGCGGCGACCGCCTCGTCCACCTCGTCGCTCCAGCCCGCGGCGCCCGCCAGCACCAGCGCGGGCGGGTCTGGCAGTCCGGCGACCGCCTGGGCCCATCCGGCGATCAGCGCGGGCACGTTCTTGCGCGGCGCGAGGGCGCCCAGGTAGGCGACGTACTGCTTGCCGTGCAGGCCGAGCCTGCTCGCCACCCGGGCGAGCTGCCCCTGGTCGGGCCGCCGGAACACGGCGTGGTCCACGCCGTGGTAGGCGACGTCGATCCTGGTGGGATCCGCCTCGGCGACCCGCACGACCTCGTCGCGGGTGGCCTTGGACGGCACGATCAGCCGGGTCGCCCGCCGCGCCGAGGTCCGGATCGCCGCCTTGTAGAACGTCACCGTCACCGGGCTGTGGGTGTCCGGGGCGGTGAAGAAGGTCAGGTCGTGGATCGTCACGACGGTGGGCACGCCGGCCCGCAGCGGCATCGAGTAGTGCGGCGAGTGGATCACGTCGGCGCCGACCTGGGACGCCACGATCGGCAGCCCGCTCTGCTCCCAGGCGAGCCGCGCGGGCCGGTGCGCGATCGCGGGCGGCCCGGCGACCACCCGGGCACCGGGGGCCAGCCGCCCGTACCGCTCCTCGTCCGCGCGCTGGCAGGCGATCGCCAGGTCGGCGCCGGCCTGCGCGAGCGCGCCGACGAGGCCATCCACGTACCGGCCGAGTGCCCCGCGGTCGGCGGGAACGCCGGTCGCGTCCACAAGAACTCGGGGGCCCACGATGCGTCAGGCTCCTTTCCGGTCCCGCTGGTTTCCGGTCACGCTGCCCGGACGCGCGGGAACCACGGCCACAGTGGATGCTGCGCTCACCGGTGATCCCCGCTGACGTCGAGCCTACGCCCTCGCCCGCCGCGCCGTGTCCGGTCGCGGCGCCCGCCGCCCGCCAGGTCCGGAGCCCGTCCCGCCGGCCGTCCCGCCGCCCGGCCGCGCTCCCGGTCCGGCCGCGCTCCCGGTCCGGCCGCCGCCACGCCGGACACGACCAGCCCGCGGCCGTGCGCGTAGCTCAGGCGGATGCTGATCCAGTTCGCCTGCCGGCGGCTCGGTGGCTCTCCCTCCCCGCGCGGGGGCCGTCCGCGGGCAGGGCTAGCAGGTGGGGACCGGCCGGCCGCGCTTCAGAGCCCGCAGCGCCGCGATCGCGCCGCGCAGCGTGCTCACCTTGACCAGCCGCAGGCCCGGCGGGACGGCGCCGGCGGTGTCCGGGCAGTTGGCAGCGGGCGTCAGGAAGATGGTCGCGCCGGCCGCCCGCGCAGCCGCCATCTTCTGCTGGATCCCGCCGATCGGGCCGACCTGCCCGCTCACCGTGATCTCGCCGGTGCCCGCGATGAACCGGCCGCCGGCCAGGTTCGCGGGGGTCAGCTTGTCGATGATCCCGAGCGCGAACATCAGCCCGGCGCTGGGGCCGCCGATGTTCCCGACGTTGATCTTCACGGTGAACGGGAAGCGGAACGACTCGATCACGTTCACGCCGATCACGGCCCGCCCCTGGTAGCTCACCGTGGTGAGCGGCACGTTCACCCTGCCGCCCTTGCGCTCGACCGTGAGCACGAGGCGCTGCCCGGCCCGGAGCCCGCCGATCATCGCGGCCGCGCTGCGGCGGCAGGTGACCGGCCGCCCGTCGACCGCCTTGATCACGTCCCCGGGCCGCAGCGCCCGCGCCGCCGGCATGCCCGGGACCGTGCTCGCGATCGTGTCGATGGTCGCGAAGCCGATGCCGAGCTGGCACAGCGCCGCGGCCGTGGCGGCCTGCTGCGAGCTCGCCATCTCCTCGGTGTCCTGCTGGATCACCTGCTGCTGCGTCTTGCCCGGCGGGAACAGCTCCGACTGCGGGACCACGGCCTCGTGCGGCGTCAGCCACGCCGCGAGCGCGGCGAAGATCGTGAACGGCGGGCTCGCCCCGGGGCCGCCGATATAGGAGATCGTGACCATGTTGAGATGGCCGCCCGCCGGGAAGGTGCGGTGCCCGCTGATCTGGATGACCGGCTTGCCGTCCAGCAGGCCGAGCGTGTTGTAGGTCGGGCCGGGCAGCAGCGCCACGTAGGGGACCGGGATGACCGCCGCCACGATCAGCGCGCCGGCTGCCCCGACGGCTGCGATCGCCAGCGTGAGAGCGCGACGGGACATGGGCGCAAGATTACGCGCTGTTCACCCACTCGCTGTCGCCAGTCGCGAAGCGCTGGTGCTTCCAGATCGGCACGCTCTCCTTCAGGTCATCGATCAGCGCGTGGCACGCCTCGAACGCCTCGGCCCGGTGCCCGGTCGACACGCCCACCACCACGGCGATGTCGCCGACGGCCAGGTCACCGGTCCGGTGCAGGGCGGCGATCGCCCGGACGTCGAACCTGCACGCGATCCGCTCGGCCACCCGCCGCAGCTGCGCCGCGGCCGACGGGTGCGCCGTGTAGGAGAGCCCGGTGACCTCGCGCCCAAGGTCGTTGTCCCGGACGACGCCGACGAACAGGGCGATGCCGCCCGCTGCCGGGTCGGCGACGGCGGCCCGCACCTCATCGACCGAGAGGGGGACGCCGCGCAGCTCGGCGAGCCTGATGACGTTCACGCGGCCACGCTACCGCGCGGTCAGCCGTCGCGCCGGCGCTTGCGGACCTGGCGGACGATCGCGGCGGTGCCGATCACCGCCACCGTGGCCCCGGCCGCGGTCACCGCCGCGTCCTTCCTGGCCAGCCGCCGCCCGGCGACGGCATGGTGGCCCGCCCGCTGCTCGAGCAGGACCTTGAGTGCCTCCGCGTTGGTGACCGACGGCCGCCATCCCGCCGCGCGGAGGGCCCGGCAGTCGACGACCCAGGGGTAGACCACGTAGTGCAGCCCGGAGACCGGGGCGGGGGTGATGCCCGCCCGGTAGAGCCGCTGCGCGGTGGCGAAGGTGATCCGGGCGGGCAGCTCGATCCGGCGCAGCCCGGAGAGCTCCTCGACCTCGTCCTGCTCCAGCCACCCGTCGCAGGCGACCGCGAAGGCCCCGGTCACCTCGCCGGCGGCGGCGAGCTCAAGCGCCGAGAGCAGGTCGGTGACGTGGCAGAACTGCCACCGCGGCGCGCAGCCCTTGACCACCAGGAGCCTGGGCGCCTCGAAATGCCTGGTGATCAGCGTGTCGATGCCCTCCCCGACCAGCGCGGCGGGCCGCACGACCGTGACCGCCATGCCGGGGTTGGCCCGCGGCGAGCGCTGGGCGAGCTGCTCGATCTCCAGGAAGTCCCCGACCACGCCGGCGTCGTGCTCGGCGGCCAGCGGCGCGTCCTCCGGCAGCGGCACCGGGTTGTCGGCGTGGGCGCCGTACACCATCGCGCTGGTCACCAGCACGACCCGGCCGACGCCGCCGGCCGCCGCCGCGGTGAGGACGGTCTGGGCGCCGCGCACGTTGTAGGCCCGCCGTGCCCGGTCGTCGGAGTCCGCGGCCAGGTCGAGGTCGGCGTGGACGATCACGTCGATCCCGGCCAGGCGGCTGGCCACCGCCGGGTCCCGGACGTCCGCGACGCGCCAGGTCACCCCGGCCAGCTCGCCCCGGTGATCGTCGATCGCGATGACCCTGCCGAACCGGGGCGAGGCCGCCAGCCGCGCGGCGAGCGCCAGGCCCAGGCCGTGCGCGGCGCCGGTGACCGCCACCGCCGGCCTGCCGTCCCGGCCGGCCGCCTGCGCGAGGCTCCGGGGGACCGCCGCGCCCTGCGAGTCCGGCCATTCTCGTACGTCCGGCCCCTCCCGGGAGGCAAGCTCGTCCCGGGGCGCCGGGGTCCCGCGGCCAGCCGGGGCGCGATCGCGCCCCGAGGGACCGCGGCGGCCGGCGCTAGCCCGATGGCTTGCGGCATCGCTCCGCCGCGGGCGAATCCTGCCGTCTCGGTCGCTCACCGCGAAGCGCTCCTGGGATAACTTGGCGGGTGTGATGCTTCCATCCTGCCTGACGGGTCCGGGCCATGAGTGAGCCTCCCTTCGGGTTCGGCCTTCCCGGGCGGCCCGGCGACGACGAGGGAGGCGGCCGGTCCGGCCCGCCGCCCGGCTCCGGGGGCCCGTTCGGCGGGCCCGGGGGGCCGTTCGGCGACCCGCAGCAGTTCGCGCAGGCGCTGCGGCAGTTCGCCGACCTGATGGCCTACCAGGGCGGGCCGGTCAACTGGGATCTGGCGAAGAACACGGCCAGGCAGGTGGTGGCGGGACAGGGGGATCCGGTCCCCGCGGACCAGGAGCGCGCCAAGGTGGCGCAGGCGCTGCGCCTGGCGGACCTGTGGCTGGAGGACGCGACTGCCCTGCCCAGCGGCATCCGGACGGCAGCGGCGTGGAGCCGGTCCGAGTGGGTCGAGGCCACGATGCCGGTCTGGATCACCCTGTGCAAGCCGGTCGCCGAGCGCGCGGTCGACACGATGGGAGGGCTGTTCGCCGTCGGCCCGGAGGACCTAGGCGCGCTTCCCCCTCCGGTGCGCGAGGCGCTGGAGACGCTGGGCGGCGGAGGGGGCGCGGGCGGCCCGGGCCCTCTCGGCGGCCTCGGCGGCCTCGGTGAGATGCTGCGCCGGATCAGCGGCATGATGATCGGGGGGCAGACCGGAGCGGCGGTCGGCGCGCTTGCCGAGCAGGTGATGAGCTCGAGCGACGTCGGCCTGCCCCTTGGCCCGGAGGGGACCGCGGCGCTGCTGCCCGCCGGGGTCGCCGCGTTCGGGTCCGGGCTGTCGGCAGAGCCCGAGGAGGTCAGGCTCTTCGTCGCGCTGCGGGAGGCTGCGCACCACCGGCTGTTCAGCCACGTGCCGTGGCTGCGGGCGAGGCTGATCGGCGCGGTGGAGGACTATGCCAGGGGCATCACGGTGGACGCCGACCGGCTACGCGAAGCGATCTCGCAGGTTGACCTGGCGAACCCGGAGGCAATGAACGAGGCGCTGTCCGGCGCGGCGCTGTTCCGCCCGGAGGACACGCAGGCGCAGAAGGCGGCCCTGGCCAGGCTGGAGACCCTGCTCGCGCTGGTCGAGGGATGGGTCGCGACCGTGGTCGCCGACGCTGCGCGCGACCGGTTGCCGCAGGCCGAGGGGCTGGCCGAGGCGATCAGGCGCCGGCGGGCGACCGGCGGGCCCGCCGAGCGCACCTTCGCGACGCTGGTCGGGCTGGAGCTGCGGCCGCGCCGGCTCCGTGAGGCCGCGGCGATCTGGCGCGAGCTGACGACGGCGCGCGGGATCGCGGGCCGGGATGCCCTGTGGAGCCATCCGGACCTCATGCCCACCGGTGAGGATTTCGACGACCCATCCGGATTCGTCCGGGGCCGCCCCGAGCTGGACCTGTCCGGCCTGGCCGGCGGCGAGGACGCGGCGCGCGAGCGGCCGCAGGCGGAGGAGCCCCGGCCGCAGGCGGAGGAGCCCCGGCCGCAGGCGGAGGAGCCCCGGCCGCAGGCGGAGGAGCCCCGGCCGCAGGCGGAGGAGCCGCCCGGGAACCCTGCCGACGGCGAGTGACCAGGGGCGACCTGGTTCCCTGCTCCCTCAGCGGCGGGCGACGCCACGCGGCCCGCGGCGATCCGCCCGGCCCGGGGCCCGGCGGCGATCGGGGCGAGCGGCGATCCACAGGGCGCGCGAGGTTGTCCACAGCAGCCCGCGGGTTGCCCGGAGCTACTCCCTGCCCCAGCACCAGGGTTGTCCACAGCCCCGCGATGGGACGGGCCCGCTGTCGCACCCGGCTGCCACACTGCGCTCATGAGGCCAGCGCTCAAGTCGGGGCTTCTCCCGGTCTGGCGTGACCGGGACACGCTCCAGATCGGCATCGACCCACGCCGGGCCATCGCCCTGTCCGGCATGGCCGGCGTCGCGTTCCTGATCGCCCTGCTCGACGGGAGCAGGGACCGGCGCCAGGTCATCGCGACCGCGGAGGCAGCCGGCGTCCCGGCGGCCGTCTCCGAGCGGGTCCTCACGCTCCTCGCAGCGGGCGGGGTCCTCGACGACTTCCCGGCGAGCACCCTTCGGGAGGTACCCCAGCCACTCCGGGCCCGGCTCGCCGCGGAGCTGGCGACCGCCTCGCTCGCGCATGGCGACGGTGACGGCGGCGCCCGGCTCCTGGCGCGCAGGCGCCTCCGCTCGGTCTGGATCGAGGGCGAGCGCCGTATCGGGCGGGCGGTCGGCCGGATCCTCGCCGCGGCGGGAGTGGGCCAGGTCAGGATCGGAGCAATGCCCGGCATGCAGGCGCGCTCCCGCCCGGCAGCCGCGCGGCCCGCCGGGCCCGCCTCGCGGCCCGCGGACGCGCGCCCGGCGCGGGCCGCCATTGCCGGACGGCCATCACTGCGCCCTGGTCGGCGTCCCGACCTGGTCATCGTGGTCGGACCCGTCGGCCAGGACCGCAGCGGCTGGCTGACCAGGAATCGCCTCCCGCACCTGGCGGTGAGCGCGTCCGAGGCTATCGGCACCGTCGGCCCGCTGGTCATCCCGGGCCAGAGCGCCTGCTTGCGCTGTCTGGACCACGTGCGCGCGGCCGCTGACCCGGCCTGGCCGCTCATCCTGGCCCAGCTGGCCATGCGGCGCCCCGACCCGGTCGCCTGCGACGCCGTGCTCGCCAGCGCGGTCGCCGCGCAGGCGGCCGGCCAGGCCCTGATCGCGATCGACAAAGGGCCGGCTGCCAGCGCCGCCGTCAACGGCACGATCGAGCTCGTGCTGCCCGACTGGCGGTGGCGCCGCCGCACCTGGCCGATCCACCCGGCCTGCCTGTGCGCGTGTCAGGTTGCGCGATAGCTGACAATGAGTCCATGAGCGACATGCCGCGCCGGGCGGTCACCAGGACGGTCAAGCTCGCCGCGCTGCCCGCGGGGCTGGCCGGCCGCACCGTCCTCGGCCTTGGCAAGCGGCTGGGCGGCCGGCCGGCCGAGATCGTCGCCCATGAGATCCAGCAGCGCACCGCCGATCAGATCTTCCGCGTTCTCGGCGAGCTCAAGGGCGGTGCCCTCAAGGTGGGACAGGCCCTGTCGATCTTCGAGGCGGCCCTGCCGCCCGAGCTGGCCGGGCCGTACCGGGCCACGCTGACCAGGCTGCAGGAGTCGGCCCCGCCGCTGCCCGCGGGGACGGTGCACCGCGTCCTCGCGGCGGACCTCGGAGCGGACTGGCGGGACGAGTTCCGCGAGTTCGATGACCGCCCTGCCGCGGCCGCGTCGATCGGCCAGGTGCACCGCGCGGTGTGGCAGGACGGGCGCCCGGTGGCCGTCAAGATCCAGTACCCGGGCGCCGGCCAGGCGCTGCTCGGAGACTTCGCCCAGATCAGCCGGGTGGGCAGGCTGTTCGGCGTGCTGATGCCCGGCCTGGAGGTGAAGCCGCTGCTTGCCGAGCTCCGCGCGCGCATGGCCGAGGAACTGGACTACCGCCTGGAGGCCGCTTCACAGGATGCGTTCGCGACCGCCTACGCCGGCGATCCGGACATCTTCGTGCCGCCGACCGTCTACGCGACGGACCATGTCCTGGTCAGCGAGTGGATGGACGGCACGCCCCTGTCCAAGATCATCTCGGATGGCACGCAGGAGCAGCGGGACCGGGCCGGGCTGCTGCTGGTGCGGCTGCTGTTCTCCAGCCCGGCGAGGGCCGGCCTGCTCCATGCCGACCCGCATCCGGGCAACTTCCGGCTGCTGGATGACGGCAGGCTCGGCGTGCTCGACTTCGGGGCCGTGGACCGGCTTCCCAGCGGGCTGCCGCCGCTGTTCGGCCGTTTGCTCTGGCTGGTCCATACCGATGGCGACGTCGCCACGATCGAGGCAGAACTGCGCGAGAACGGCTTCCTGCGCCCGGACGTCCGGGTGGACCTGCACGCGCTGCGCGACTTCCTGGCCCCGCTGGCGGACCCGTCGCGGTTCGAGACCTTCAAGTTCAGCCGGGAGTGGATGCGGGAGGAGGCCGCCCGCGTGACGGACCTGCGCGGCGCGAACGTGGCCCGTCAGCTGAACCTGCCGCCCTCCTACATCCTCATCCACCGGGTCTCCACCGCCGGCATCGGCGTGCTGTGCCAGCTCGAGGCCGCTGGCCCGTTCCGCGCTGAGGTGCTGCGCTGGATGCCCGGCTACGGGCCCGTCGGGCCGCCGGCCGATGGCACCGCCGCTCCCGCGTCCGCGCGGTCTGGGGTGACCGCCGGGGAGCCACCAGCCCCGGCGCGGCCCGGCTGACCGGGCGGGCCACGCGCACCTGGCCTCGCCATGAACCGCCCGGCAGGGGCTGGGCGGGGCTGACAGGCCGGCGCCCCGCAGCGCAGCCATGGCGAACCGCCGGGCCGGGCCGGGGCGGGGCGACGCCGAGCGGCCGGTCAGGCGGCTGCCTCGTCCTTGCGCGGCCTGCCGCGCGCCCTCTTGCGCGGCACGATCACTCCGCGCAGGAACAGCTCGCCCCCCCAGACGCCCCACGGCTCGCGCCGGGTGATCGCGCCCGCCAGGCAGGCCCTCCTGGCCGGGCACCCGCCGCACAGCGACTTCGCCAGCTCCACATCCTGGGGCGACTCGGCGAAGAACAGGTCCGGGTCGCTGGTACAGGGCAGGTCACGGCCCATGACCACGCCGATCGTCGCCAGCGGCTGGCCGGTTGCGGCTGCCGGGCCGTTCTGCCCGATGACGGTTACTCCCGCGCCTTCCGCCTCGGCCGCCGGGCGGTCGTCGATAACCGCGGCGGGTCGTGGCAGGTGCATCGGTGTCATCTCCTCTCGTCCGCTCGTCGCAGCATCTGTCACAGATCCGCGATCCGTCCGGCCGGCGATCGGCCGTTGCCTGGCACTGTTGCCTCGCAATAACTAGGGCCGCAGACCCAGCTTCTGGGTCTGCGGCCCTTGGGGACCTCGGCCGGCCTGGCTAGACCGGATCCCTGCCAGGGTGCATACCCAGCCCGTCGCCACCGGCGGCAACGGTGCGGGTCGTGTTGGCGAGCTTGTCGGTCGCGCGCGGCTGCCTGGTGTCCTGGCCAGCCGCCAGGGCGCCGCAGGCGCGCGGGAGCGTCCATTCGCGGAAGCCACCCGGATCCGCAGCCAGCGGGGCGCCCGCGAGGCGCCGCTCCCGCGGGGAGACGGCGCGAGCCGCCCCGGCAGCGGCGGCCGCGACGCCGGCATCGGCCGCGACGGGGCCAGCGGCCATGGCGGCGTCCTGCCACGCGAGAATGAGCATTCCGGGTACCTCCCTTCGCGCAGCAGGACCAGGCCGGCGGGCGGTGATGAGCTACCCCGACCCTAAGCAGGCCAGAGCCGGCGAGGCAACCCATTTTCTCGCGAGCGTCCCGCCCCGTTCATTTCCTCGCCTCATTTCCCGCGCCGCGGCCGACCGGTCAGCGTTCCCGCGCCGCCGGCCTCCCGGTCCGGATCAGGCCCTCCTGAGTCACCGACACCACCAGTCCGCCTTCCCTGGTGAACACCTCGCCCCGGGCCAGTCCCCGCGCCCCGGCGGCGACCGGTGACTCCTGCGCGTAGAGCAGCCAGCGGTCGGCGCGGAACGGGCGGTGGAACCACATCGCGTGGTCCAGGCTCGCACCGGTGGTCGTGCCGTCCGCCCAGGACAGGCC
>JAJPIV010000166.1 GCA_021324595.1 Actinomycetota bacterium
AACGCGCGGCTGGCCATCCCGTGCAGCGCCTGCACCCTGGCCTCGTCGGCGTGCAGCTTCTCAAGGCCCGAGTGCAGGATGTAGCCCCCGGTCGCCAGGCGACCGGGAACGTCGCGTGCCCTGATCGGCAGCCTCACGGTGCATCCCTCCCGGGGAGGATCGCGGGTTCACGGACGGACGCGCCCAGCCAGCGCGCCAGGCCGGCGAGCGGAGCGGGCATGAGCCGATCCTACGGCCAGCATCTTCGGGGGGCTCACGCTCCAGCATCACCGGGCGCCGGCCCCGCCGCGGCGACGTGCCCGGCCAGGTCGCGTCCGTGATCTTGCGACTTGGTGCGCGATAGGAGATCGGGAACGTAGCGGGTGATTGTGGCGTGCCGGTCCCGGAAACGGGAGCGGCCGCGCGGAACGATCTTGATGTGTCGTCAAAATGGGCCCGCACGGCCTTGTCGCATCGTATCCGCACCGGCCTGCCACGCCGCAAGCCCGGCAAGCTGACCGAGGAACTCGCCGGGCCGTGGCTGGCGCAGGAGCCGCGGCCGCGGGACCGCCGCGGCCGCGGCCGGCTGCGCGCCGAAGGCGCAGGCCCCGGCCATGACCTGCCGTTCACCGACCGGGTGATCGTCACTGTGGTGATCTTGCGGTTCCAGCTGCCGCACGCCGCACTGGCCGTGTGCTACGGCGTGCACCGCTCCGCCATCACCCGTGCCGCCGGGGAGATCCGGCCGCTGCCGGCCGCCCGCGGGTCCGCGGTGCCCGGCAAGCCCGGGCTGCGGCTGCGCACGCTGGCCGGCGTGCCCGCCTGCGCCGCCGCCGAGGGCGTCAGGCTGCGGATCGACGGCACCGAGGTACAGGTCCGCCGGCCCCCGGCGGGCCGGCCCGGGCGGCGGGCGTTCGCATCCGGCAAGAAGAAGCAGGACACCATCAAGTCAACGGCCATCAGCGACGGGGACGGGCGGTTGCTGTTGCTGGGCGCGTTCCGGCCCGGCCGGATGCACGATGTCACCGCAGTGCGCACCGACGGCATCGAAGACCTGCTCCGCCGCCATCCCGACGTCAAGGCCGAGGTCGATGCCAGCTACCAGGGCCCGGCCCGTGACTTGCCCGCCCAGGTCAGCGCCCCGCCGAAGAAACCCGGCAAGAACGCGGCACCCGGGGAGACTGCCCGCTGGGAGCAAGACCGCCACGAGCAGTCCCAACAGCGGATCCGCGCCGGGCACGCCATCGCCGGGCCCAAGCAGTGGCGGACCCTGCACCGCTGGACCGGACGCCGCGAGTACTTCCAGGAAACCGCTCTGGCCATCGCCGGGCTGGTCTCCGACCGCGCCGCCATGCGGTAATCACACACCAGCCAGCCCACCAGGCCAGCACGCGCCGCCCCAATCGTGCACCTACTCGTTGGTGTAAGAGCCTGTAGACAAAGCTTCTCAGGCGGCCTGAGCCGGCTGATCGGGACGGCGGCGGCGGTCGCTCTCCACCGTGGGCCGACGGGCTCGCCGGTCTGGTAGAGGGCCAGCCGCCGTGTCATGATCATAACGGTGGCCCGGTACACCATGGCGTCGTGATGGCGGACCCGGCGCTCGTAGTCGCGTACCAGCCGCCGGTAGCGCATGAGCCGGCCGAAGGTGCGCTCGACGACCCAGCGGCGCCTGACCACCTGGAAGCCGGGTGCTTCGCTGCGCTTGGTGACTTCCAGGTGATGCCTGCTGTCTTTTTGATCCACTGGGCCAGCGGGGCGCCGTCGTAGCCGCTGTCAGCCCACATCAGCGTCAAGGTGGTGAACACCGGTGGCAGTTTCATTACCAGGAGCCGGGCGCCGGCCCGGTCGCTGACGCTGGCCGCGGTGACCACGATGGACAGCAGCCAGCCCTCCACGTCGACCGCGACGTGCCGGCCCGTCCCGTTGATCTTCTTCCCGCCATGGAAACCGCGGGTGGCCTTGCCGGCGGTGTCAGCGGCCTTGACGATCTGGGAATCGGCGATCACCGCGGTCGGCCCGGCGGCGCGGCCTTGGCGTTCGCGCAGGTCACGGCGCAGCCGATGGGCCAGTGCCTCGGGCAGGCCCCGGGCATCCCACCGGTCAAAGAACTTCCGCACCGCCGCCCGCGGCGGGAAGTCCACCGGCAGCGCCCGCCACTCCACGCCGTTCTTCACCACGTGGAACACCGCGTCCACCACCGCCCGCAGGTCGTGCTCCATCGGCCGGCCCTCCGCCTTGACCAGCCCGGCCATCACCTCCCTGGGCCCGCGGTTCCAGCACCGCCCACTGCGCGTCGGTGGTATCGGAGGGATAGGAGCGGACGCGGTCATGGCAGCGGCATCCCGATGCCGCGCATCTGGCACTCCCGCCCGAGACCGGGTAGACAGGCACGCAGGACTCCTGGTGCTGGAGGGCGTAGGCACCTCTCCGCTACCAGGAGTCCTCCCGCGTTCCCGGGCGACACGCCACCCCCAAGATCAACTTTGGCTAAGCGGCATTGAGGGCACACGCCACGCCAGGCCGCCCACGATCAGGCTGGTCAACCTACCCGCCGCAGCGTGATCAACTTTGGCTAAGCCTCAATCCACCGCGCAAGGTCGGCTGATCGTTTCCCGGGCGTCTGGCAGGGCGAAGGTGATCTTGTGGTTTCTGCGGGCGTGGGTGTCCGGCCGCTTACCGGGTTCTGCGGGTTGTCCGGGAACTGGCCGGGGGATGGCGGGTGGCGTGATGCCGGGGGGCGCTGGGCCGTGGGGGCGCGGTGACCGGGTCTGGGCTGGTCGGGCCGCCCGGGCCCGGGGCGGGCCGCGGGCCGCCTGGAACAGGTGGTGCCATTCGGCCTGGCGGTGCCAGCATCCGGGCAGGTGCGGGACCAGCCTGCCGCGGCCGCGCCGGGCGGTGCGGGCCGCGACGTCGATCAGGTCGCGGCGGGTGGTGGCGCCGCGGGCCCTGGCGTGGGCTGCCGGGGCCAGGCATCCCGCGGCGGGGGCCGGGTTGCCGGGCATGGCCGTGAGGGTGAGCCACGCGGGATTGGCCGTGAAGTGCCCGGAGGGCAGATGAGCCATCGGGCCGTCGGTCCGGTCCGCGGACACCTGTTCCGCCACGGCATGGTCGCGGTGCTGTTCCCCGGCCTGGGTCAGCGTGAACGGCGAGCCGGTGAACGCCGGGTGGTAGCGCCAGGCCGGGAACAGCTCGCCCTGGCCGCTGCTGGCCGTGCGGTTCTGGTCGCGGGCCCGGCGGGCGATCAGCCGGGCGGTGGTGGCCTGGCCTTTCTTCGAGGCGAACGCGGTATAGGCGATCCCGGGGATCTCGGCGTCAGGCACCCAGGCCCGCAGCTGGCCGTCCCAGATCGCCCGCGGGTAGCGGACCGGCGTCCACGCGTCTTCGGGGATCGCGGGGATCGCGGCCTTGACCGCGGGGTCCATCCGGGCGGTGACCGGCAAGCACGCCCCGGCGCGGCGTCACGCGGCGGTGAACGCGGCGCAGTACAGGCCCGGGTCCGCCCGGGCCACGATCGTCCCGGTGCACCCGGCGGACCGGGCGGTGCGAAGTGCCTCGGCGGTGCAGCCCGCGGCGCCGCGGGCGGTGTTCGCGCTGCCTCCGCGCAGCCGGGTTCCCGCCAGCACCGGGGCCGCCTGCGGCGTGCTGATCGCCGCGGCCAGCGCGTTCAGCCCGCGGACCAGCACCGTTTTCCCGGAGATCTTGGCGTGCCCGAACGCCGCGCCCTGCCTCTTATGCCCGTAGACCCGGCGCTGCATCGAGTCGAAGCCCGCGAACGCCAGCTGATCCGCGCCGGGCAGCAGCGGCGCCCGGCGAGCCAGCTCCGCCAGCAGCTCCCGGCCCGCCTTCTCCAGCTGGCGGACATTCCCCCAGGCAACCGAGCGCAGGAACGAGCCCAGCGTGGACGGCGCCCTGGAGCATCCCGAGTTTCGTGCACACCTGGTTTCGTGTGTGCAGTGGCGCCGGGTGGCGGCTGCTGTGGTGAGGTTACCTGGTCTGCCTCCTTCTCGTGTGTACGG
>JAJPIV010000042.1 GCA_021324595.1 Actinomycetota bacterium
CCGTACACACGAGAAGGAGGCAGACCAGGTAACCTCACCACAGCAGCCGCCACCCGGCGCCACTGCACACACGAAACCAGGTGTGCACGAAACTCGGGATGCTCCAGACCGCCTCCCGCGTAGCTGCCGGGTTGTGGTTCGCAGGTGGCCGGGTCAAGGACCAGGCGCTTTCCCTGGCCGCGTAGCGGCGCCGGAGGCGTCCTCGAGGCGGGCTGGCCGCGAACCGGAGGACCCGGCGGCGCGGGAATGGGTCCCTGCCGATCGTGGCTGGTGTTCAGCTATCCGGGCCCGCCCCATGGTCCGTTTGTTCCGGTGGCGGGCAGTGCCGCTGACTGCGTTCATCCATTCGCGTGCTCCCCGGCGGGACCGGGGGCATGGGGCGGGTTCGCGTCGGAGGTAGTGGTCAGGCGGAGCCAATCAGGGAGGCGCCGTGCCCGCCGGGCGGGATGGCAGAGCAGCTTGCGGCCTCGCAGCTTGCGGCCTCGCGCCTGGTGAGGGGCGGAACGCAGCACGTGGCCGGGCCGCCGCGCGCAGTCCCGGCGCTGAACGCGGATTAGACCCCGGCGAGGGCCTACCGCGAGGCTTCCGGCGGCTCCTTCTTGCGGCCCCGCCCTCGTGCGCTGGCGCGCAGTTCCCGGTAGGACGCGGCGAACGCGGACCACCATCCGTGCGGGTCACCTGAGGCGATCGCCTGCGCCAGCTGCCGCTCGCGGTCGCTGACGTCTCGCGCCAGGCGCTGGTGTCGTGGCCCTGAGCCTGGTACTCGACGGCCTGCAGCATGGTTTCGATCTTGTCCGCGTCACGGGCCATCCGAAATTCGAGGGTCTGCCCGGCCTCGTACTCACCGGGCGCGCTGACGTTCCGGGGCATCACCATCGCTGGCTGCCACCCGCCGATCATCGGCCAGGCGTAGTTCGACGCTGCGCAGGCCCTCCTCGCGGCCCGCCGCGAGGAGGACGCCAAGCGCCGCGAGCAGCTCGGACTACCTGCTCAACGGTTGATCCGGTGCCCGCTCTGCGGCAGCGCCATGATCGGCACCCGCGCCCACGGCAAGACCCGCATCTACCGCTCTTACTCCTGCTACCGGCGCACCCGCTACGACACCACCGCCTGCACCGGGTCGGCTCGGGCAGCCACAACCAGCGCAAGGCGCTCATCGAGACCCTCGTCGCCCAGGTCAAGATCACCGGGCTAGATCGTTGACCGGGGTCTCGTGCCTGGTGAGGAAGGTGTGAGGCGACACACCGTCTGGGTCCGTGACTGAGATGTGAAGAGTGTCCAGAATCGGCGTTCTCGCACGCGCCGGACCCTGGAGCCCGTCATGATCGCCGACCTGGACACCCTCCTGACCGCACTGTACGTGGAACTGACCGACCAGATCATCCCGGTGCGGGGGTTCACCCGGTCTGGTCCGGGCGGCCGGCCGGAGGTGACCGACGCCGAGCTGGCCTGCCTGGCCGTGGCGCAGGTCCTGCTGCGGTTCGATGACGAGCGGCACTGGCTGCGGATCGCGCCGCGGCTGGCCGGGCACCTGTTCCCGCGGCTGCTCGGGCAAAGCGAGTGCAACGAGCGGCTGAAGAACCTCGCGCCGCTGATGGAGGCCGCGCTGCGCTGGCTGGCCGATCACACCCCCGGGACGGCGGAGCTGGTGCGGCTGATGGACGCCACCCCGGTCCCGTGCGGCCAGTCGGTGACCACCGCCCGCCGCTCTGACCTGTGCGGATATGCCGGGTACGGATACTGTCCCAGCCATTCCCGCTGGTACTGGGGATCGAAGCTCTTGATCATCTGCACCTGTGACGGGACGGTGACCGGCTTCGGGCTGGCCAATCCCAAGCTGCACGGGGAGCGGAAGGCCACCCGGCAGATCCTGGAAGGCCAGCCCGCGAACCGGCCCGCGCCCGGGACCGCCGTCGTCACCGGCAAGGGCCTGGCTGGCGAGGAGACCGAGCAGTACATCGCCAGCGACGAGCTGGGCCTGACCCTGATCCGCCCGGCCCGCAAAGACGAGCAGACGCCCAGGCCCTTCCCGAACTGGCTGCGCCAGCGCGTCGAGGCGATTACCTGGACGCTGAAGAACCAGCTTGGCCTCGAACGCCACCGCAGCCGGGTGCCCGCCGGGCTGTGGGCCCGCATCGTCCAGCGGCTGCTCGCGCTCAACGCCTGCATCTGGCACAACTGGATCACCGGCGCGCCCGTCAAGCGGTCCCTGATCGCCTACGACCACTGACCTGCCCACATTCCCCGGTCAACGATCTAGGCCGGATCGTGCCCGTCTTCCGCATCCCTCAGCCGGAAGCAAGCCAGCGGGCAGCCCGAACGCCCGATGAGACAGCATCGGGACCAGGTGCTCGTGCAATGACCAATTTGGTGGAGGTGGCGGGAATCGAACCCGCGTCCTTCAGTGCCTCTCCAGGGCTTCTCCGGGCGCAGCCTGCGCTGCTGTTCTCAGCCCCGGCGGTCATGCAGGCAAGCCGCCGAGCGGGCTCAGTCGCTGTGCGATGTCCCGGCTAGCCCCGCGACCGGGCCAGCCGGTGGATCCTCCTCACTGACGCCAGGCACCGGGCCGGAGGACCTCCCGGGCTGACGGCCTCGGATTCTCGCTCAGGCGGCGAGGGCGAGGCTAGTGCGCGTTGTCTTGGCACTTGTTGTTCGCGGCGACGGGATTTGCGAGGTCACCACCGCAACCCTCGGCCCGCTTCCCCTGGATCGACGACCGAAGTCGAAGCCAGTCACCCCCTGTGCAGTTGTGTCCCGATCATACCGTGCCACGCCGTCCACGGCATCACCGGATGGTTCAACGCCAGGCTGGCCCGGCGGATTCCCCGTCCGGCGGGACCGGGGGAGCCCCGCCGGCCGCGCATGAGAAGGCCCCTGCGGGCGCTGGCGGTGGCCGAAGACGCACCCGCAGGGGCACATGACCGGCAGGGTCGGGGCCGGTCCCAGTGCCCGGGCCTCCCCCGAGATGAGGCCCGGTTCTCCTCACGACGGCTGCGCCGCAACCCCCCAAGCGGCAGGCCAGCCTCAATACGTAAGACGCCAGTGAGTGGTGTGACAGTTGCTCTGCGTGATGAGATTTCCGTTCAGCGGGTACGGCGGGCATCGGGACCGCAGGCACCGCGGGAGCCGGCCTCCGGGGACGCCCGCCCGAGGCCCAGCCCCGCGGGCCGCCCCAGCTCCAGGCGATCCGCCTGGCTCATCGGCCGGGCAAGCCGGCGGCGAACGCCCTGGCGACCTGGATCGCCGGCCAGAACGACGCCGAGCGCGACAGCACCATGACGGCGAAGGCCACGCTGCCCCGGTAGCCGACGAACCAGACCGCCCGGATCCCGCGATGGCCGGGCAGCGGGGCGACGCCGACCTGCCCGTACAGCCCGCGCATCCGGGCACCCGCTGCGGCACCCGAGCGGACGGCGGCCCCCATCAGCGCGCGGAGCTGGCCGGCCACGCGGCCGCGCAGCGCGGCGACGGGCGATGGGCGGGGGGGTGCTCCGGCCACCAGCGAGGGCGGCGCCCAGAACCCCGAGTCGGCCGCGGCGGCGGCCAGGGCCATGTCCAGCGGGCTGACCCGGACCGTGCCGCCCCCGATCACTTCGGCGGCGAGCTGCCCCTGGCCGGCGGAGCCGCCGACGTAGCCGGCGAACGCGGGCACCGGCAGCCGCCAGGGGGCGCCGATGCCGAACTGGCGCGCCACCGCGGTCAGCCGCGGCCCGCTGAGGTACAGGGACGGGCCGACGAACGCGGTGCTGCACGCATGCGCGAAGTCGGACGCGAAGGTCGGGTTGGCCCTCAGGTGCACGGCAGGCACGTTCGAGAACGTCTGGCCGCCCACCTGGTTCGTGGCGTGGCAGGGCACCGGGTTCCCAGGCCCCACCGACCCGGAGGCGAGCAGCGCCGCCGCCGAGATGACCGTGAACGCCTGCCCGGGCTGGTACCCGCCGGTCAGGGGGCTGACCGCCGGCATGCCCCCGGCGCGGCCCGTGGCCACGGCGAGCACCCGGCCGGCCGCCGTCCGCCCGGAGTTCCCGCCACCGGAGTTGACCGCGACCACCGCGGCCGACGTGCCGGCGCCCGCCACGGCCCGCTGCGCCGCGCGCTGGATCGCCGCGTCGATCGTGGTGCGCACCGGGCGGCCCGGCCGGCCGGGCCAGCGGCCAAGCACCGCCACCCGCCGGCCCGCCCGGTCCTGGACGATCACCTCGGTGGTCGCGGTGCCGGCCAGCTCCGCCTGGTACGCCTGCTCCAGGCCGGACAGCCCGACCGTGGCGCCCGGCTGGTACGGCTGCCCGTCGGCGATCAGCACCTTTGCGATCTCGGTGCCGACCGTCCCGGTGACGGCGGGAACCGTGCTGACGAACAGGCGCCGGGTCACGTCCCGCACGCGCAGCCCCGGCACCTGGCGCAACGCCGCGCGCAGCCGCGCGTAGCCCGACGGGGATAGCTGGACGAGCTCCAGGAACGACCGGGGCGGCCACGCCTGGATCTGGCTCGCCATCTCATCGGCGTCGGCGAGCGGCAGGCCGGTGGCGGCGGCCAGCCGCCGCGCGGTCCGCGCCGGGCTGGTGACCGTGGCGGGGATCACGCCGACCTGGACGACCCTGGACGGCACGAGCAGCGGCCGGCCGGCGCTGTCGAGCAGCGCGGCCCGGCGCGGCGTGGTGGTGACCACGGCCAGCCGCTCGCCGGGCCCGAGCCCCGGCACGATGACCGAGGGCGCCCACACCACGCGCCACCCCGTGCTGCCGCGGCGCATGGTGAACGCTCCCTGGTAGCGCCAGATCAGCCCGCCCCGGCCCAGGTCGATGGTGGCGTTGAAGATCACCCGCGCGGTGTCGCCCCGGACTGTGATCGGCTGCGGGCCGGCGCCGGACTGGGCCAGCGGGCCCATGCCGAGGATCAGGTCCTCGGCGCCGAGCTGCCGGTAGGTGGACCGCAGCGCAGCGGCGACGACCGCGTGATCACCCGTGGTCATGGCGGCGGCCGCCGCGTAGTCCCCGTTCTCCCAGTCGAGCAGGAACGCCTTGACGCTGGCCGTCACCGAGTCACCGGACGGGCCCGTCCCGACCAGGCCGGCGATGATCACCACGGCGACGGCGCAGGCGAGGCCGGCCGCCCGGAGGGCGCCACCTCGCACCCGGCCCTCGCGGCGGGAGGGCTGGCGGCCCGCGGCGGGAGATGGCCGGCGGGCGGCCCCGTTCCCGCCGGGCAGGCCCACCGCGGCGCCCGGGGCCACGCTCGCCCCGTTCGCCGCCGCCCGCGGCGCCGCCTGGGATGCCGCCTGGGATGCCGCCCGGGATGCCGCCCGGGCCTGCGTCGTGGCCGGCACGTCCGGGCCCGCCGACAGGCCCGGTGCCGCCGGGGCCCCCGTCGCGCCCGGTGCCGCCGGGGCATCCGCCACGCCCGCCCGGGAGGCGGCCAGCCCGGCGCTCATGGCATCGGGCTGGGGCCGCCCTGCCCGGTGCCTCGCCGAATGGGCGCCGCGCCTAGCCATACGGGCCATCGGATGCCATTGTGCTACCCGCGGCGCCGCACGGCACGCTCGATCTCCCGGGCCGCGTCCCGGCGGGCGATGTCGTGCCGCTTGTCGTAGGTGCGCTTGCCGCGCGCGAGCGCAAGCTCGATCTTGGCCTTGCCGTCGGAGAAGTACAGCGAGAGGGGAACCAGCGTCAGCCCCGGCTGCTCCGTGGCCCGCGCGAGCCTGTCGATCTCCTTGCGGTGCAAGAGCAGCTTGCGGACCCGCCGCGGCTCATGGTTGGTCCACGTGCCGTGAGCGTACTCGGGGATGTGCACCCCGTGCAGCCATGCCTCGCCGCCGGTGATGACGCCGTACGCCTCGGCCAGCGACGCCCGCCCGGCGCGCAGCGACTTGACCTCGGTCCCGGTCAGCACAATTCCCGCCTCCACGACGTCCTCGATCGCGTAGTCGTGCCTGGCCCGGCGGTTGCTCGCCACGACCTTCCTACCCTGGCGGGCACGACCCGAATGCCGGTCCCGGCGGGCGCCGGAGGCCGCGCCCGGACGGGGTGCCCTGCTGCGATCCGCTGCCACGGCCGTCGGTCCGGCCCTTCAGACCCGCAGGTAACGCCGGAGCGTGAGGAACGAGGTGGTGCCGCACAGGACCAGCGCGATCAGCATCGTGATGGTCACGACCTGGGCCAGGTCAAGGGTCGACAGCGTGATCGGGAAGGGGAAGTACTGCTGCAGCCCGTCCAGCCCGGCGCGCGCCCCGATCAGCAGGCCGGTCGCGATCAGCCAGCCGCACAGGCCGGCGATCATGCCCTCGACCAGGAACGGCAGCTGGACGTAGAAGTTCGACGCGCCGACCAGCCGCATGATCGCGGTCTCCCGGCGGCGGTTGAACGCGGAGAGCCGGATCGTGTTCGCGACCAGGAGTATCGCGGCGACGATCAGGATGATCGCGGTCACGATCACCGCGTCCCGCGCGCCGCCGAGCAGCTTGTAGAACTTGGTGAGGATGGCCGAGTCGTCCACGACCGAGTCGACGCCCGGCATGCCGGCCACCGCGGCGGCGACGGGCGCGGCATCGGCCTGCGCGTTCTTCAGCCTGACCTGGAACGACGCGGGGATGTCGGCCGGGGGGGTGTTCGCGATCAGGGCCGGGAAGCCGGCCATCTCCTGCCTGAACTGCTGGTAGTCCTGCTGCTGGCTCAGGTAGGTGACGTGGACGACCTGGTTCAGCGCGGTGAGCACGTGGCTGATCTGCGCCTTCTCGGCGGCGGTCACCGGGCCGTTCTTGGCGCACTGCGTGCTGAGCGGCGTCTGATCGCACAGGTAGATCGAGATCTGCACCCTGCTCTGCCACAGCGACCTGGTGTGATCCACCTGCTTGACGAACAGCAGGCCGGTGCCGAGCAGCGACAGGCTGATCGCGACGACCACCACGAGGGCGGCCGTCATCGTCAGGTTCCGCCGCAGGCCAACCCAGACCTCGCCGAACACGAACTGCGCGCGCATGTAGCTGATCCCTCGGTTGTCTCTCGCCTGGTGGCCCCGGCCCGCGCCGCGCTAATAGGCCTGGCCGTAGACGCCGCGGGACTGGTCCCGCACCACCTTGCCGTACTCAAGCTCGATGACCCGCTTGCGCATGGAGTCGACGATCGCGGCATCGTGCGTGGCCATCACGACCGTCGTGCCCGTCCGGTTGATCCGGTCGAGCACCTTCATGATCCCGATCGACGTGGCCGGGTCGATGTTCCCCGTGGGCTCATCCGCCAGCAGGATCATGGGCCGGTTCACGAAGGCCCGGGCCATGGCCACCCGCTGCTGCTCGCCGCCGGAGAGCTCGTCGGGCATCCGGTCCGCCTTGCCCTCCAGGCCGACCAGGTCGATGACCTCGGGCACGACCTTGCGGATGAAGCGCCGCGGCTTGCCGATCACCTCGAGCGCGAACGCGATGTTCTGGTACACGCTCTTGCCGGGCAGCAGGCGGAAGTCCTGGAAGACGCACCCGATCCGCCGCCGCAGCTGCGGCACCTTCCAGGTCGACAGCCGCGCCAGGTCCCGGCCGGCGACGTAGATCCTGCCCGCGGTGGGCCGCTCCTCGCGCAGGATCAGGCGCAGGAACGTCGACTTGCCCGAGCCGGAGGGACCGACCAGGAAGACGAACTCGCCCTTCTCCACGTCCAGGTCGACGCTCTCCAGGGCGGGGCGACTCTGATTCGGGTACGTCTTAGTGACACCTTCGAAGTGGATCACAGGCTCATCACACCGGCTCAAGGCGGGACATGGCGGGGACGGGACGCTCCCCCGGACTGGTCACCGGACAGTCTAGGGGGGAAACTAGGCTGGAACGTCCAACATTGTCGAAGAGGCCTGGGGCAGGCCGCCGGAGGCACCGTCATGAGCTGTGAACACCTGATTTGCGCCCGGTGCGCCGGGCCGGTGGCTGACGGCCGCTGCCCGGCCTGCCGGGCAGCCCGCTCCGACCTGCATGGCGGCGCCCGCGGCGGCCTCGCCATCCCCTACGCGCTCGCGATCCTGCTCGCCGCGCTCGCGGTCATCCTGGCGATCCAGCACCTCGCTCCCTAGCGCTACAGGCCGTGGGTCCGCAGCCAGCGGATCTCCGCCTCGATGAACTCGTCGATCTCCCCGTCCAGCACCGCGGCCGTGTTCCCGGTCTCCACGCCGGTCCGCAGGTCCTTGATGTTCTGGTACGGGTGCAGCACGTAGTTGCGGATCTGGGTGCCCCAGCTGCGGCGCGACTCGCCGCGCAGCTCGCTCAGCTTGGCCGCCTCCTCCTCGCGCTTGCGCTCCAGCAGCTTGGCCTTGAGCACCGTCATCGCCGTCGCCTTGTTCTGGATCTGGCTCCGCTCGTTCTGGCAGGAGACCACGATCCCGGTGGGCAGGTGGGTGATCCGGACCGCTGAGTCCGTCGTGTTCACCCCCTGGCCCCCCGGCCCGCTGGACCGGTAGACGTCGATCCGCAGCTCGTCATCGGGAATGTCGATGTTGTCGGTCTGCTGGACCACCGGGAGCACGTCCACCCCGGCGAACGAGGTCTGCCTGCGCCCCTGGTTGTCGTACTTGGAGATCCGCACCATCCGGTGTGTCCCGTGCTCGCCCCGGAGCGTGCCGTAGGCGTAGGGCGCCTTGACCGCGAACGTCGTGGACTTGATCCCCGCCTCCTCCGCGTAGGAGGTGTCGTAGATCTCGGTGGGGTACCCGTGCCGCTCGGCCCAGCGCAGGTACATGCGCTGCAGCCCCTCGGCCCAGTCGGCCGCGTCCGCGCCGCCGGCCTGAGCGGTGATCGAGATCAGCGCCTCGCGCGCGTCGTACTCGCCCGACATCAGCGTCTTGATCTCAAGCTCGTCGACCTGCTTGCGGATCGCGGCGAGCTCGGCCAGCGCCTCCTGCATGGTCGGCTCGTCGTGCTCGCTCTCGGCCAGCTCGAACATCACCGACACGTCGTCGATCCTGCGGTGCAGCGACTCGAGCCTGGACAGCTCGGCCTCCAGGTAGGACAGCCGCCTCGTCACGGACTGCGCGGTCTCCTGGTCCTCCCACAGCGCCGGATCGGCGGCGCGCTCGCGCAGCTCGCCGGCCTCCTTGCGCATGCCCTCCGGGTCCAGGACAGCCTCGATCCCGGCGAGCTTGCCGGACAGCTCCGCCAGCTCGCTGGCATGGTCGATCGCCATGCCGGAAAGCCTACGCGAGCGCGCGGACGGCGCAGGCCAGGCAGCCACGCGGCCGCCCGCCCCCCCGTGCCGGCCCGTGCGCGCCGGCCGCCCGGCTCAGGCCGGGAGGGTGCTGGACGACACCAGCGTGCGGATGGCCCGGACCGCGACCGACAGCGTCGAGACGGTGAACGCGTCGCTCTCCCAGATCTCCGACAGCGTCTGGCTGGCCCTGGCGACCGCGGACTCGTTCCTGGCCACCCACGCGGCCAGCCGCTCCTCCGGAGTGCCGGCCGGGGTGACGCTGAGCACGTCCGCGGCGAGCGAGGCGTGCGCCGCGTACAGGTCGTCGCGTAGCGCCCCCCTGGCCATCGTGGTCCACCGGTCGTCCCGCGGCAGCGCGGTGATCCGGTCGCGGAGCCTGGTGATCTGCAGGCGGTCGGCCAGGTCGAAGTATACCTCCGCGGTCTCGGTGACCGGGCGGGCCGACCGCGCCGCGATCTGCACGATGTCGAACGCCGAGTACGCCGGCACCATCGCGGCGATCCGCTCGGCCAGCGGGGCGGGGAAGCCGCGCTCTTCGAACGCCCGCCGCCGCTCCGCGAAGCTCGTCAGGTCCAGGCCGGCCAGCAGGCGGGGCAGCCCGCCCGCCACGGTCAGCACGCCGCCGGCGAAGAAGTCGATCGTGGCCCGCACGTCGAACGGGGGCCGCCGGAAGTGCAGCAGCCACCGCGTCGCCCGCTCGGTGAGCTTGCGCCCCTCGAGCAGCGCCAGGGTCTGCGCCGAGGTCTCGACCTTGCCGTCCAGCGCGGCGACCTGCTCCCAGAAGCCGGGCATGTCGAAGACCTGGCGTGCCACGAGCCACGCCTCGGTGATCTCCGGCACGCTCGCGCCGGTCTCCTCGTTCAGCCGGAAGGTGAACGTGACCCCGGAGCGGTCGATCATGTCGTTGACGACCGTGGTGGTGATGATCTCGCGGCGCAGCCGGTGCCCGGCCATCCGCCCCGCGTAGCGCTCGCGCAGCGGGGCCGGGAAGTAGCCCTCCAGGAACTGGCGCAGGTACGGCTCGTCCGGCAGCTCGGACGCGAGCACCTCCTGGGCCGCGGCGATCTTGGTGTGGGCGAGCAGCACGGAGAATTCCGGCGAGGTGAGCCCGGTGCCCGCGGCGCGCCGCTCGGCGATCTCCCGGTCCGACGGGAGCCCGTCGAGCCGCCGCTTGATCCGGCCGTCGCGCTCCAGCTTCCTGATGTACCGGGAATGCACGTGCAGCATCTGCGCGGCCTGGGCGCGGGAGGCCGCCAGGGCCCGGTTCTGGTGGTAGTTGTGCGCGAGGACGTGCCGGGCGACCTCGTCGGTCATCTCCTGCAGCAGCGCGTCGCGGTCCGCTGTGGACATCTCGCCGTCGCGGACCACGCCGTCGAGCAGGATCTTGATGTTCACCTCGTGGTCGGAGGTGTCGACGCCGGCCGAGTTGTCGATGAAGTCCGTGTTCACCAGCCCGCCGGCGAGCGCGTACTCGACCCTGGCCTCGTGGGTGAGGCCGAGGTTCCCGCCCTCGACCACGACCCTGGCTCGCAGCTGCGAGGCGTCGATCCGCACCGGGTCGTTCGACCGGTCGCCGGCATCGGAGTGCGGCTGCCCGGTCGCCTTGACGTAGGTGCCGATGCCCCCGTTCCAGAGCAGGTCCACCGGGGCGGCGAGGATCGCGGAGATCAGCTCGTCGGGGGAGAGCGCCGTCACCGACGGGTCCAGGCCGAGCGCCCGCCTCGCCTGGGGCGAGACTGGCACCGACTTCGCCGACCTGGGCCAGACCCCGCCGCCCGGCGAGATCAGCGCCGGGTCGTAGTCGGCCCAGGACGAGCGCGGCAGGCGGAACAGCCGCTCCCGCTCGGCGTAGCTCGCGCCGGGATCGGGATCCGGGTCGAGGAAGACGTGCCGGTGGTCGAACGCGGCGACCAGCTTGATGTGCCGGGACAGCAGCATCCCGTGGCCGAACACGTCGCCGGACATGTCGCCGATCCCGGCGACCGTGAAGTCGGCCGAGTCCACGTCGACGCCGAGCGAGGCGAAGTGGAACCGCACCGACTCCCAGGCGCCACGGGCGGTGATGCCCATCTTCTTGTGGTCGTAGCCGGCCGACCCGCCCGAGGCGAACGCGTCGCCGAGCCAGAACCCGCGGGCCAGCGCGATCTCGTTGGCCGTGTCGGAGAACGTGGCCGTGCCCTTGTCGGCCGCCACGACCAGATACGGGTCGTCGCCGTCGCGCCTGACCACCCGCTCGGGCCCGATGACATGTCCTGCCCGGAGGTTGTCGGTGACGTCGAGCATCGCGCTGATGAACTGCCGGTAGCACGCGAGCACCTCGGCGGCGTGCGCATCGCGGTCCGCCGGGTCGGGGAGCCGCTTGCACACGAACCCGCCCTTGGCCCCCGACGGCACGATCACCGAGTTCTTGACCTCCTGAGCCTTGGCCAGGCCGAGGATCTCGGTGCGGAAGGCCTCCCTGCGGTCGGACCAGCGCAGCCCGCCCCGCGCGACGCCGGCGAACCGCAGGTGGACGGCCTCGAAGCGGGGCGAGTAGACGAACATCTCGTACCTGGGGCGGGGCGCGGGCAGGTCGGGCACCTCGGCGGCGTCGAACTTGAACACCAGGTACGGCGCCCGCTCGCCGGTCAGCGGGTCGGACCGGAAGTAGTTGGTGCGGCGGGTGGCCAGCACCAGGCCGAGGTATGCCCGCAGGATGCGGTCCTCGTCCAGGCTGGCCACCTCGTCGAGCTCGCCGCCGATCTCCTCGACCAGTGCCTCGCTCCGCTCGGCCTCCCCCACCTGGCGGTCCGGGTCGAACCGTGACTCGAACAGCCGGATGAGCTGCCGGGCGATGATCGGGTTCGACCGCAGCACCTGCGCGATGTAGTCCTGGCTGAACATGGTGCCGGTCTGCCTCAGGTACTTGGCGTAGGCGCGGAGGATCACGACCTGGCGCCAGGTCAGGCCGGCGTCGAGGACCAGCGCGTTGAACGCGTCGTCCTCGATCTCGCCGCTCCACAGCGCGGCGAGCGCCCCCTCGAGCTGCCCTGCCACCGAGGCCAGCGTCACGTGCGGCGCCTGGCTGACCCGGCCGCCCGGGCCGGGGGGGGCGACGGCCTGCCTGCGCAGGCCGAAGTCGTAGATCCAGAACGGCTCGGCGGCGCCCGGGCGCGCGGCCGGCGTGAACTCGTACGGGTGCTCGTCCACCACCTCCACGCCCAGGTGCTGCAGCCTGGGCAGCACGTCGGTGAGCGTGATCGGCGACCCGGTCCGGTGGATGGTCAGGCGCCAGACCCGGCGCCGGGGCGGCGGGGCGGGGCCGGCGCCGGGCGGGGGGCCCGGCGGGTCCAGGCCGCCCGCCGGCTCATGCTCGGCCGGGATCCCGCCGACGTACCCGGCGGACTCCCACATCTCGAAGGAGATGTCCTGCCCCGACTGGCGCATCTGGAGGATCTTTGCCAGGTCTGAGATGGCCGCCGCGGGGGGGACGTCCGCCTTGTAGGTTTCGGGGATCGAGTCGGCGAGCTCGGCGAGCAGCGCCCGCCCGGCGTCCTCGCCCAGCTGCGCCACCGCCTCCCTGGCCAGGTCGTCGTCCCAGGACCGGACCGCCGCGGCGATCGCCTGCTCCAGCGCGCCGACGTCGACGTCGGCCAGCGGCTGGCCCCGCTCGGCCCGGATGACGATGTGCAGCCGGGCGATCGGGGTCTCGTCCACCACCGCGCTGTAGTCAAGCTGCGTGCCCCGCAGGGCGCGGCGCAGGATCTCCTGGACGGCCAGCCTGACCTTGGTGTTGTACCGGTCCCTGGACAGGTAGACCAGGCACGAGACATACCGGCCGTAAACGTCCTTGCGCAGGAAGAGCCTGGTCCGCATCCGCTCCCGGAGCTTGAGCACCTCTGCGGCCATGTCCGCGAGCTCGGCCGCCGGGGTGGAGAACAGCTCCTCGCGCGGGTAGACCTCCAGGAACTCGGCGACGTCCCGGCCGTCGTGGCTGTCCGCCGGCACGTCGCTGGCCTGGAGCACCTCCGCGAGCTTGCGGTCCAGGATCGGGATCCGGGTGACGCTCTCGGTGTAGGCCATGTGGGTGAACAGCCCGAGGAACCGGTACTCGCCGGTCACCTCGCCGCCCGGCGACAGCCTCTTGATCCCGATGTAGTCCAGGTAGCTGGGCCGGTGGACGGTGGCGCGGGAGTTCGCCTTGGTGATGATGAGCCGGTGCCGGGGGTCGGTCGCGAGCCCGCGCGCCTCCTCCGGAAGCTCCGACAGCGGCGTCGAGCCGGGCCGGTCGTGGCGCAGGATGCCGAGCCCGGTGCCGGGAACGCCGCGCAGCGCCAGCCCGCCCGGCTCGGTGACCAGCTCGTACTCCCGGTAGCCGAGGAAGGTGAAGTGGGCGTCGATCAGCCAGCGGAGCAGGCGCTCGATCTCCGCCGCCGACTCCGCCGCCGGCTCGGGCGCCGGCCTGGAGGGCGGCCCTGGCGGCTCGGGAGCCGCCCCCGCGGCCGCCTCGTGCGCCGCCCCGCGCCCCGCGCTGTCGGCCGCCCCGCGCTCCGCGCTGTCGGCCGCCCCGCGCTCCGCGCTGTCGGCCGCCCCGCGCTCCGC
>JAJPIV010000082.1 GCA_021324595.1 Actinomycetota bacterium
CCGGTCGAGCGCGCGCAGCCACAGGTTACGCCGGCCATCCCGCTGGTCGGCGCGGGCCAGCGACCACCGGGTGAGCCCGATCACCGCCGACCGGGCCGGCTCGGGCGGGAACGGCAGCGGCCTGGTCCGCACCAGCCGGAGCTCTGTCCGCTCCGTCCGGGCGCCGGAGAGGAGATCGAACATCACGTTCGCGCCGAACCGGGACGCGCCCACCCCGAGCCCGGTGTAGCCGGCCACGTAGGCGAGGCGGCCGCGCCTGGCCGTGCCGAAGAACGCGCAGAACCGCGAGCAGGTGTCGATCACCCCGCCCCAGCGGTGGCTGAACTCCACGCCGTCCAGTTGCGGGAACGTGGCGGCGAAGTGCCGCGCCAGCGTGGCGAACGTGGCCGGCCTGTGGTCCAGCCTGGCCGCGATCGCATTGCCGTAGTGGTAGACCGCGTCGTAGCCGCCCCACAGGATGCGGTTGTCGTCGGTCAGCCGGTAGTAGTGGAACTGGTTGCCGGCATCGCTGACGCCCTGCCGGCGGTCCCATCCGATCGCGCCCAGCTCGGCGGCGCTGAGCGGCCGGGTCATGAGGGCGTAGTCGTAGACCGGCGCCAGGTACCAGCGGAGCCGGCGCAGCAGCGGGGCGAAGGCGCCCGCGGCGAGCGCGACCCGCCCGGCTCGCACGGCGCCGCGCGGCGTGGCCAGCGACAGGCGGCCTTGCGTCCCCTCCCCGATCGAGGTGACCGGAGAGTGCTCGTAGATCCGCACCCCGGCGTCCAGGCAGGCCCGGCGCAGGCCCCAGGCCAGCCGCGCCGGGTCCACGAGCGCGCAGCCGGACCTGTCCCACAGCCCGCCGAGGTAGGCCGGCGAGTGCAGGTGGGCCCGTGCCGACGGGCCGTCCAGCAGCTCCACGTCCGCCCCGAGCCCGCGGGCCACCCGCGCGGCCCGCTCCAGCCCGGCCACCTGCCAGGGCGCGGTCGCGACCGTGAGCTCGCCGGCGCGGGCGAATCCGCAGTCGATCCGGTAGGCGGCGACGGCCCGTTCGATCGCGTCCAGGTTCTCCCGGCCGATCCGCTCGAGCTCGGCGACCTCGCCGCCGAAGCGCTCGATCCCGTTGGCCAGGCCGTGGGTGAGGCTCGCCGAGCAGAACCCGCCGTTGCGCCCGCTGCCCGCCCAGGCGACCCGGCGGCCCTCCACCAGCACGACGTCGGCGGACGGCTCCCGTTCCTTGGCGAGCAGCGCGGTCCACAGCCCGCTGAACCCGCCGCCGATCACGGCCAGGTCCGCTTGCTCGCTGCCCTCCAGCGGCGGCGCAGGCTCCGGCGCGTCCGGGCGGTCCAGCCAGAACGGCACCGGCCGCGCGCCCGCGAGCACCCTGGGCAGGCCGGTCAGGGCTGCCTTCTGGAGACGACGATGCTGGCGAGCGCGCAGCAGATGCCCACCATGAAGATCGCGCTGCCAAAGACGAACACCTGGGGCGGGATGCCGACCCTGGTCGCGCCGTAGACCCAGACCGGGAACGGCACCGCCGAGCCGCTGACGAAGTTCGAGGTGACGAAGTCGTCGACGGACAGCGCGAACGCCATCAGGGCGCCGGCCAGGATGCCCGGCATGATCAGCGGAAGCGTGATCTTCCGGAACGTCACCCAGGCGTTCGCGCCCAGGTCCGCCGCGGCCTCTTCGAGCGACCGGTCGAACCCCGCCATCCTCGCCCGGACGGTCACCGCGACGTAGGCGATGCTGAACGCCACGTGCGACAGCAGCAGGGTCAGGAACCCGCGGGCCAGGTTGATCGTGACGAACAGGCCGAGCAGCGACGCGCCCATCACGATCTCGGGAGCGGCGATGTTGAGGAACAGCACCTGCTCGACCAGGGTCTTGCCGCGGAACCGGGGCGGGCGGTACCTGACCAGGGCGAGCGCGAGCAGCGTCCCGAGCACGGTCGCGACCACCGTGGCCGCGATGGCGAGCCGGATCGTCAGCCAGAACGACGAGGTGAGGCCGGGGACGGCGTTCCACTGCCGGTACCACTGGAGGGTGAACCCGTTCCACGCGAAGCTCACCTGCTGCAGGCCCCGGGTCACCCGGTTGAAGCTGTAGACGATCATCACCGCGATCGGGAAGACGAGGTAGGCGATGACCAGCCAGGAGTAGACGGGCAGGATAACCCGCCCGGGGCGGACGCCGCGACGGCGGCGGGGCGGGCCGTCCCGGCGGGCGGCCTCGGCCGCCTCCGCCCGAGCCAGCGCCGTCACAGGTACTCCTCGATCGTCCGTGATCCCAGCAGCCGCGCGTAGGCGAAGATCCCGATCAGCGCGATCGCCATCAGGACCGCCGACAGCGCGGAGCCGCCCGCGTAGTCGAAGTAGGTCAGGAACGCGTTCTGGATCACCGTCCCGATCATGGTGTCGTTGGTGCCGCCGAGGATCTGCTGGTTCACGTAGTCGCCCAGCGCCGGGATGAACGTGAGCAGGAAGGCGGCGAACAGGCCGGGCACGGTCAGCGGGAGGATGACCTTGGTGAACGCCTCCCGCCTGCTCGCGTACAGGTCGTAGGCGGCGTCCAGCACCCGGCGGTCGATCCGCTCGATCGCCACGTACAGCGGCAGCGCGGTGAACGGCAGGTAGTTGTAGGCCAGGCCGGCCACGACCGCGTACCCGGTGGCCAGCACGTGGAAGCTCTGGGGCAGCAGGTGCGCGTGCTTCAGCCCGCCCAGGATGATCCCCTGGTCGGACAGGATGAACTCCCACACGACGGTGCGGATCACGAACGAGACGAAGAACGGCACGAGCAGCATGAGCAGGAAGAAGTTCTTCCTCCTGCCGCCGTGGAACGCGATCCAGTAGGCAATCGGGAACGACACGACCAGGTCGATGATCGTCGCCGCGCCCGCGAAGTAGAAGCTGGTGAGCAGCTGCGCGTGGTAGAGGCTGACCTGCTGCCAGAACTCGCCCCAGTGCCAGGTCATCACGCAGGCGCCGGTGCCGTAGTTGCAGGTCTGCAGCGACAGCGACAGCATCACCAGCAGCGGGACCAGGAACAGCACGAGCAGCCACAGCCCTGCGGGCAGGCTGAGCAGGTACGGCGCGAGCGCCTTGCCGATGCGGGGGCGCCGGGCGGCCCGGGCGCGGGTCGCCCCGCGCCCGGGCCGCAGGGTCAGGCTCCCTGCGTGATCGGCACGAACAGGTTGTTCCACGCGGTCAGCTCTTCCTGGCTCTTGTACTGGTAGTACGCCCGGGACAGCCGCATGTACTCCGGCGTCGGGAAGACCAGCGGCGAGTCCGCGGTGACCGACGTCGGCAGGCCGATCTCGGGCTTCATCTCCTTCAGGGCGGTGGCGGCCCAGCCGGAGGGGTGCAGCAGCACCTGCTTGGCCCCGGGCACCGGGCACACGTAGTCGTTGTAGTACTCCACCACCGCCTCGATCTGCGGCTGGTACCAGTAGTCCATCAGCGTCATGGCATCCCGCGGGTTCTGCGCGTACATCGGGATGCACATGTTGTCGGTCCAGAACATGCCGCCCTCGTCGGGCATGAGCAGCCTCAGGTCCCGGTACTTGCTGTTGAGGTCGGCCTGGAAGATGTCGCCCGACCAGGCCTGGCTGACCACGATGTCGCCGTTCTTGAGGTGGTCGATGTAGCTCTGGTCGTAGTAGGCGCGGACGATGCCCTCGCTCTTTTGCTGCTGGAGCTTCTTGGCCGCCCTGGCCCAGTCGGACTCGGTCGAGGTGGCGGGCTCGACGCCGATCGCCAGCAGGCCGACGCTGCCGAGCTCCTGCGGGTCGCTCATCATGCCGACCCGGCCGGCGTACTTCTTGTCGAACAGGATCCCGACGCTGGTGCCAGGGTCCTTGATCACCGACGAGTTGTATCCGATCGCCGTCCAGCCCGACTGCCACGCCATCGTGTACTTGTTGCCGCGGTCCCACGACGGGTTCTTCACCAGGGGGCTGGCGTACTTGTAGAAGTTCGTCATCGCGCTCTGGTCGAGCGGTGTCAGCCAGCCGTACTCGATGAGGTACCCCAGCGGCGGGGCGTTGTTGGTCATCACGATGATGTCGTAGCCGGTGTACTGCTTGGCCTCCAGCGACGGCCGGATCTTGGCGAAGAACGGGTCGTTGTCGCTGATCGGCTCGGTGTAGTTGACCGTGATCCCGGTGAGCGCGGTGAAGTGCTCCAGGGTCAGGTGCTTGCCGTTCAGCACGTCGATGTAGTAGGGCCAGTTCGCGAAGTTGACCACGTGGTGCAGCTTCTGCCTGGCCCACCAGGACGGGCTGCCGACGCCGTTCGCGCTCGGCTTGCTCGCCGGGACGTTGCCCTTCACGCCGCACGCCGCCAGGATCGCGCCGAGCCCGAAGGCGCCCGCCCCCGCGCCCGCCGAGCCGAGAAGCTGCCGTCGCGAGAGCCTGCGCTGGGTCATGCCCCGCCAGATCGACGGGTCGATCGCCGGCTCGCCCCTGCCCGGATCGGTCTGCTCGCTCATCTCGTTCCTCCCGTTGTCAGCCGATGGGATAGGAATGCTGGGGCTGCCAGGACAGCCAGACCTCGTCGCCGCGGCCGGCGAGGTCCCCGGCGAGCGCCGAGTTCTGCCGGAACACCACCATCTCCGCGCCGGTCGTGGTGGTCACCGCGAAGCTGGTCGAGGTGCCCAGGTACACGACCTCGGTGACGGTGCCGCGCAGCGCGCAGGCCCCGTCCGCCGGGCGCCGCGTGGCCAGGTCGATCTTCTCCGGGCGGACCGTCAGCTCCAGCGGGCTGCCCGGCCCGACGCGCAGGCCGCGGACCGGCACCAGGATCTGCTCGGCCTCGCTCACCTCGATCACCGCCAGCTCCCCGGCGAGCCGGGTCACGGTGCCGGTGAGCAGGTTGGACGTCCCGATGAAGCCGGCGACGAACCGGGTCGCCGGGTGCTCGTAGATCTCGCGCGGCAGCCCGAGCTGCTCGATCACGCCGTCGTTCATGACCGCGATCCGGTCGCTCATCGTGAGCGCCTCGCCCTGGTCGTGGGTGACGTAGACGAACGTGATCCCGACCTCGCGCTGGATCCGCTTGAGCTCGACCTGCATCGCCTGGCGCAGCTTGAGGTCCAGGGCGCCGAGCGGCTCGTCGAGCAGCAGCGCCCGCGGCCGGTTGACGAGCGCGCGCGCCAGCGCGACCCGCTGCTGCTGGCCGCCGGACAGCTCCCGGGGCCGGCGCCTCTCCCGGCCGGACAGGTCGACGATCTCCAGCATCTCGCCGACCCGGCGGGTGATCTCGTTCCTGGGCACCTGACGCCGGCGCAGGCCGAACGCGACGTTCTCGAAGACGGTCATGTGCGGGAAGAGCGCGTAGGACTGGAAGACCATGTTGACGTCCCGCTTGTTCGGCGGGGTGCCCGTCACGTCCCGGCCGTGCAGCCTGATCAGCCCTCTGGTCGGCTCCTCGAACCCGGCGATCATGCGCATGGTGGTGGTCTTGCCGCACCCGGAGGGGCCGAGCAGCGAGAAGAACTCCCCCTCCCGGATCGCCAGGTCCATGTCGCGGACCGCGGTGACCACCTCTCCGCCGCTGTGGAATTCCTTGGCCACGCCGGCCAGTTCGATGGCCGGCAGCGCCGCGTCCGGGCCGGCCTCGCCGGCGGCGGCCGCGCGGGCCGTGTGGGTCTCGGTCATCGGGAGCTGGTATCCCTCGTGTCGTCAACGGGGCAGCGCAGCGACCGCCCATGGAAGTCAGATCGGGCAGAGCATGCCATGCGAGCATGACCCGGTCAACAGATGGTGACACACAATCGGGGCAGGGGCAACTAATTCGGTGTTCAGCCCGGCGGGCGGCAACGGAATCCGGGGTGACGAACCGCCCGCGCCGGAGGGATCCAGTGATTCCCGGTCGGGATGCGGGGCTTTCCGCGCCCGCCGCCCTCACTCTCCGGTCCAGCTCATGACGTGCTTGACCCGGGTGTAGTCCTCGAACCCGTACGCGGACAGGTCCTTGCCGTAGCCCGAGTGCTTGAAGCCGCCGTGCGGCATCTCGGACACGAACGGGATGTGGGTGTTGATCCACACCGCGCCGAAGTCCAGCAGCCGGGCCGCCCGCAGCGCCCGGGCGTGATCACGGGTCCACACGCTCGCGGCCAGGCCGTACCTCACCCCGTTCGCCCAGGCGATCGCCTCGTCCTCGTCGGCGAACCGCTGGACGGTGATCACCGGGCCGAAGATCTCCTCCTGGATCATCTCGTCGTCCTGGCGCAGGCCGGCCACGACGGTCGGGGCGTAGAAATAGCCGCGCTCCCCCAGCCGCGTCCCCCCGGCGCGCACCTGGGCGTGGGCCGGGGCCCGCTCCACGAACCCGGCGACCCTGGCGAGCTGAGCGGCGTTGTTGAGCGGCCCGTAGTAGGCGGCCTCGTCGTCCGGCCCCGCCGTCCGCACGCCCGCGGCGATGCCGGCCAGCGCGTCGGTCAGGTCGGCGGCCACGCGAGGCCCGGCGAGCACCCGCGTGGCCGCCGTGCAGTCCTGCCCGGCGTTGTAGTAGCCGGCGTCGGCGATCTGCCTGGCCGCCCGCTCGATGTCCGCGTCGTCGAACACCACCACGGGCGCCTTGCCGCCGAGCTCGAGGTGGACCCGCTTGAGCCCGCCCGCCGCCGCCCTGGCCACCTCGATGCCGGCCCGGACCGAGCCGGTGATCGAGACCATCGCCGGCACCGGATGCGCGACCAGCGCCCGGCCGGTGTCACGGTCACCGCACACGACGTTCAGGACCCCCGGCGGCAGCACCTGCGCGGCGATCTCCGCCAGCAGCAGGGTGGAGACCGGGGTGGTCTCCGACGGCTTGAGCACGACCGTGTTGCCCGCCGCGATCGCCGGCGCGAACTTCCAAACCGCCATCATCATCGGGTAGTTCCACGGCGTGACCTGAGCGCAGACACCGACCGGCTCCCGCCGGATCACGGACGTGTGACCGCGCAGGTACTCCCCGGCCGACCTGCCCTCCAGCAGCCGGGCGGCCCCGGCGAAGAACCGGAGCTCGTCGGCGAGCGGCGGCACCTCGTCGGCCCGGGTCATCGCGACCGGCTTGCCGGTGTTGCGGACCTCGGCGGCGACCAGGTCCTCGGCCCGCTCCTCGACCGCGTCGGCGAACCGCAGCAGCGCCAGGCTGCGCTGCGCCGGGGTGGCCTCGCGCCAGCGCTCGAACGCCGCCGCCGCGGCGCGGACGGCGGCGTCCACCTCGGCGGGCGTGGAGACCGGCGCCTGCGCGTACGCCTCGCCGGTGCTCGGATCCACCACGTCGGCCAGCGGCCCCGCCGAGGGCACGAACTCGCCGTTCACGAAGTTGCGCAGCGGGCCTGCCGGAGCGGGCCGCGGTCGTCCGGACGTCAACGTCGCCTCCCGTGCGAAGATGACCGCGGCCCGTGCGCCGCGGCGGTGCCGTCACATCTCCCCCCGGCGTGCGAGCCGCTGGGCATGATGCAACGACTTTGGCATGAAATCGGTAACTTCACAAGTGATTCAGTGCTCATGATGCAACATGCCGACGAAATCGGTTGACAACCGCCGATGACCAGAAGACCATGGTCCACGAGGAGGCGCACCGATGGCAAGCAGGCCGACCGGGGTGCCGGCGGCCACGATGCCGGCGGCCAGGGCGAGCCGGGGGCCCGGCGCGGGCCGTGGCCCGGGCGAGCGGGGCGAGCGGCAGCCAGCCGAGCGGCCGGCCCAGGGCATGGCGCTCGATGCGACCTCCCGCCAGATCATCGACCAGCTCCAGGCCGACGGCCGTCGTTCCTACGCGGCCATCGGCAAGGCCGTGGGCCTGAGCGAGGCCGCGGTCCGCCAGCGCGTGCAGCGCCTGCTGGACAACGGCGTCATGCAGATCGTCGCGGTGACCGACCCGATGTCGCTCGGCTTCCGCCGGCAGGCGATGATCGGAGTCCGGTGCAACGGCGACCAGCAGCGGATCGCCGACGTGCTCGCGGGTATGGATGCGATCGACTACGTCGTGATCACGGCCGGCTCGTTCGACCTGCTGATCGAGGTCGTCTGCGCCGACGACGACGAGCTGCTCGGCATCCTCGGGCGGGTGCGCTCGCTGCCGGGCGTGACGGCGACGGAGGCCTTCGTGTACCTGAAGCTGCGCAAGCAGACCTACCACTGGGGGACCAGATGAGCGAGAGCGACCAGACCGGGCCAGACTCCCTGCAGCGGGCCGCCAAGCGGAACCTGTGGCTGCACTTCACCCGGATGTCGGCCTACCGGGACGCCGACGTCCCGGTCATCGTCCGGGGCTCGGGCGAGTACGTCTACGACCAGCGCGGCAAGCGCTACCTGGACGGCCTGGCCGGGCTGTTCGTGAGCCAGATCGGGCACGGCCGGGCCGAGGTGGCCCAGGCCGGCGCGAGGCAGGCGGCCGAGCTGGCCTACTTCCCCCTCTGGTCCTACGCGCACCCGCGGGCCATCGAGCTGGCCGAGCGCCTGGCCGACCTCGCCCCTGGCGACCTGAACCGGGTCTTCTTCACCACCAGCGGCTCCGAGGCCGTCGAGTCGGCGTGGAAGCTGGCCAAGCAGTACTTCGCGGCGACCGGCCAGCCGGGCAGGTACAAGGTGCTCAGCCGGGCGATCGCCTACCACGGCACGTCGATGGGGGCGCTGGCGATCACCGGCCTGCCCGACATCAAGGCGCCGTTCGAGCCGCTGCCCCCGGGCGGGGTCCGGGTGCCGAACACGAACTTCTACCGGGCGCCCGGCTTCGTCGCCGACGACTGGACCGCGTTCGGCCGGTGGGCCGCCGACGAGATCGAGCGGGCCATCCTGCGCGAGGGCCCCGAGTCGGTGGCGGCCGTGTTCCTCGAGCCGGTGCAGAACTCCGGCGGCTGCTTCCCGCCCCCGCCCGGCTACTTCGCGCGGGTCCGCGAGATCTGCGACCGCTACGGCGTGCTCCTGGTCTCCGACGAGGTGATCTGCGCGTTCGGCAGGCTCGGCCACTACTTCGGCTCGCAGCGGTACGGCTACCAGCCGGACATCATCACCTTCGCCAAGGGCGTCACCTCCGGGTACGCGCCGCTCGGCGGCATGCTGGTGAGCGACCGGCTGATCGAGCCGTTCACCGAGGGCCCGCGCACGTTCCTGCATGGCGTCACGTTCGCCGGCCACCCGGTCTCCGCGGCCGTGGCCCTGGCGAACCTGGATGTGTTCGAGAAGGAGGACCTGCTCGGGAACGTGCGGGCGAACGAGGGCGCGTTCCGGGCGACCCTGGAGCGGCTCACCGACCTGCCGATCGTCGGCGAGGTGCGCGGCGACGGGTACTTCTACGGGATCGAGCTGGTCAAGGACAAGGCCACCAGGCTGACCTTCGACGACGACGAGTCCGAGCGGCTGCTGCGGGGCTTCCTGTCCCCGGCGCTGTTCGACGCCGGGCTGATCTGCCGCGCGGACGACCGCGGCGATCCGGTGATCCAGCTCGCGCCGCCGCTGACCTGCACGCAGGCGCACTTCGACGAGATGGAGCAGATCCTGCGCGCGGTCCTGTCGCAGGCGTGGTCCAGGATCTGAGCGGCCCGGCGCCCGGGGCGGCTCCCCGCGCGAAGACGGGCCCATGACCAGGGCGTTCAGCCCGCGGCGCCTGGGCGGCTCCCGGCGCGCGAGGACACGCCCGGCCAATGGCGGGAATGGCCGCGCGCGCTCGCGCCGGCTGCGGCAGACTGTCGGCCAGCGGGCCCAGGCGTCCCGCGTGCCGGCATCTCGCGAGCAGGAGGCCCGATGCGCCCAGCAGCCCTTCTCCGCGTCCGCTCTGCCGCGACGGGGGTGGCCTCCTCCGCGGTGACCGCCGCGGCGGTGGCCGCCGCCGCGGCGGTCACTTGCGGGCTGGCGGCCGGGCCGGCGGCGGCGGCGCCTGCCCGGCCGCCCGCGGCCCGCCCGGCCACGGCGGCCAGGGGCGCCGCCCGGCCCAGCGCGGGCGCGCCGTGGCGGGTCGAGCTCACCGTCACGGGGAGCGGCTCGCCGGCCTTCACGGCCGTCACGGCCACGGGTCCGGCGGGAGCCTGGGCGTTCGGCACGGCCGGCGGGAACGCGCCGACGGCCTACCGGCTCAGCGGGGGAGCGTGGTCGAGGCGCGCCTTCCCCGCCCCGCGCGGCGACGTCGTGCTCGCTGCCTCCGCCTCGTCGGGCCGGAACGTGTGGGCGTTCACCCTGGCCGGCCGCGCGCTGCGCTTCAACGGCACCTCGTGGAGGCTCATGCGCGCGTTCCGGCGGCCGATCGGCTCCGGCCTGGCGATCAGCCGCGACGACGTGTGGGTCTTCGGCGCGCCGGGCGGGCCCGCGCTCGGCACCTGGCACTACAACGGCCACCGGTGGGCACGGTCGGCGTCGGGCCGCGGGTTGCACGGCGCCAGCGCCCTCGGGCCGCGCGACGTCTGGGCGTTCGGGGCGACGGTCATCGCCCACTGGAACGGCCGGACGTGGACCAGGACGTCGGTCGCCCGCCTGCTGCCCAGGAACACCCTGCTGAGTCACTCGTTCGTCGCGGGCATCTGCGCCCTGTCGCGGCGGAACGTCTACGCCGTCGCCTCGGGGGGCCGCCAGGACGAGGGCGGGCCCCTGGTGCTGCTCCACTACAACGGAGCCCGCTGGCGAAGGCTCGGCTTGGTGAACGCGCTCGGCGGGCCGGTCGCGGTGGTGCCCGACGGCCGCGGCGGCCTGTGGATACCGGTGATGACTGGATCGCCCGGATCCGGGAGCATGGTGCACTACGGCCGGGGCGGGCTGAGGCGGGTGGCGCTGCCGGTCACGCCGGCGCGCCTGGCGCTGCTCGGCGCGGCCGCCCACGGGACCATGGCGCTGGCCGTCGGCGACATCCGCGTCAATCTCACCACCGGGGCGACCAGGGCCGTGATCCTGGGCACGGGTCCCTGACGCCGGCGGCCCCGGGCGGATCCGGGCGGGCCCCCCCCGGAAGAAACGCCGGAAATGTTGCCATCTCGTGACGGGCGTTTGACGACCCGGGCCGTCTCGCGTGCGTCTGTACGTGATGAGGGCACGTGCGCAGTGAACGTGCCGGATCGCGAGATCACCGGTGATCACGGGAGGCAGCATGCCAGGCGCTCAGCGCTCACCGGAGCACGCCCGCCGGCCGGGTGGCGGTGCCGCCTGCCGGCCGGCCGGCGGTGCGGCCACGGACCTGCGGCGGCGCTGGGCCGCCCTTGACAGCAGCCGGGAACGGCTGGTGCACCCGTCCGAGCTCCCGCACGGCCTGCTCGCCGCCGGCGGGGTCAGCCCGCGGCCAGCAGCTCCCGCAGCCGGGGAACCACCCGGTCCACCCGGACCCGCTCCTTCTCGCCCGTCCTCCGGCGAGTGACCTCCACGACGCCGTCGGCCAGGTCCCGGCTGCCGACGCTCACCCGCAGCGGGATCCCCGTGAGCTCGGCGTCGGCGTACTTGACGCCCGGGCGGACGTCCCGGTCGTCGATCAGCGCGTCCACCCCGGCCTCGAGGAGGCTGCCGTAGATCGCCTGCGCGGCGGCCCGGACCTGCTCATCGCGCTGGCTGATCACCACGACCGTGACCTCGGCCGGCGCCACCTGCGCGGGCCAGGCCAGGCCCGCGTCATCGTGATGCACCTCCGCGATCGCCGCCATCACCCGCTCGACGCCGATCCCGTACGAGCCCATGATCGGGACGATCGGGCCGCCATCCGGGCCGGCCACCGTGACCCCGAGCGCGGTGGTGTACTTGCGGCCCAGCTTGAAGATGTGGCCGACCTCGATCGCCTGGAGGAACTCCAGGGCAGTGCCGCACTTCGGGCACGGCTCGCCCGGGGTGACCTCGCGCAGGTCCGCCCACTGGTCGACGCGGATGTCCCGGTCCACGTCCACGCCCGTCAGGTGCACGTCGTCGGTGTTCGCGCCGGTGGCCATCCCGCGGCGGCCGCGCAGGGCCAGGTCGGCGATGATCCGGTACCCGCTCACGCCGACCGCGCCGAGGCTGCCCGGCAGCGCGCCGAGCGCGGCCTTGATCTCCTCGGGCTGGGCGGGCCGGATGCTCAGCGCGCCGGTCGCGTCGATCAGCTTCTGATCGGACAGCGGGTGATCGCCGCGCAGCAGCACGAGCGTGAGCTTCCCGTCGATCACCTGCACCAGCGTCTTGATCTGCCGGTCGGCGGCCAGGCCGTAGCCGACGGCCAGGTCCTCGATCGTCCGCACGCCCGGGGTGTCCAGCCGCCGCGGCGCCGCCGGCGCGTCCCCGGCGGGGGGATCCTCGACGGCCGCGAGCGCCGAGGTCGCCTTCTCCAGGTTGGCCGCGTAGCCGCAGGCCGGGCAGGTGGCGACGCGGTCCTCCCCCACCGGCGAGGGGCACATGAACTCGATCGAGTCGCTGCCGCCCATGTTCCCGCTCGAGGCCTCCACGGCGATCGCCGGGATGCCGAGCCGGGCGAAGATCCGCTGGTAGGCAGCCCGGTGCGCCTCGAACGAGGCGTCAAGGCCCGCCTCGTCCGCGTCGAAGCTGTAGGAGTCCTTCATCGTGAACTCGCGGACCCGCAGCAGGCCGCTCTTCGGGCGGGGCTCGTCGCGGAACTTGGTCTGGAACTGGTACCACGACTGCGGGAGCTGCCGGTAGGAGGAGAGCTCAAGGCCGAGGAACGCGAAGATCTCCTCGTGGGTCATGCCGAGCACGACCTCGGCGTCCTTGCGGTCGCGCAGCCGGAACATCTCCTCGCCCATCACCGAGAGCCGGCCCGACTTCTCCCAGATCCAGGCGGGCTGCATGCACGGCAGCAGGAACTCCTGCGCGCCGATGCGGTTCATCTCCTCCCGGATGACGGCCATGACCTTCGCCCGGACCCGCACGCCGAGCGGGAGCAGGCAGTAGTGGCCGGCCATCAGCTGGCGGATGAAGCCCGCCCGCAGCAGCAGCCGGTGGCTGGCCGCGTCCGCGTCGGCCGGATCCTCGCGGAGCGTGGGAATGTGCAGCTGTGACCAGCGCATGTGGGTGCCCTGTCTCGCGGAGTCGGAAGGGAGGCAGCCGCGGCGATCCGCGTTCCCGGCCGCCCGACGAGCCGGGGGCTTGCTGCCGCATCCGTATTCTAGGCGCAGTATTCCAGGTCCGGCGGCGCCGGACCTGCCGTCACGGCCAGCCCGGCTCCTCGCCGGCCCGGTGCAGGTGCGCGGTGTCGTTGAAGCAGCGGACCAGCCACTGCCCCGGCCCGGCGAAGATCCGCGAGACCGAGCCGTTGTCCGAGGTGAGGAACGCGAACGGCCGCGAGCCGGAGGCCAGGGCGAGCGCGGCGCCGATCACGCCGCCATGGGTGAACGCCGCGACCCGCCCGCCCGGGTGCGCCGCGGCGATCCGCCCGAGCACGGCCCGCACGCGGGCGGTCAGCGCCTCGGGCGATTCGGCGCCCGGGATCACGTCCCAGCGCTCCCTGGCGAACACCTCCCGCGCCAGCGGGTGGCCGTCGGCGACCATCTGCCGGTACAGGCCGGACTCCCACGCGCCGAGGTGCACCTCGCGCAGGTCCGGCTCGACCCGGGGCGTGATCCCGAGGGCCTCGGCCAGCGGGGCGGCGGTCTGCGCGGCCCGCCGCAGCGGGCTGACGTAGACGGCTGACACGCCGGCCGCCGCGAGCCGGGCGCAGACCTGGCGTGCCTGCTCGTGCCCGGCCTCCGAGAGGGCCGGATCGCCATGCCCTTCGGTCATCGGGAACGGCCGTCCCGGCAGGTAGGGCTCGGACTGCCCGTGCCGGACCAGGAGCAGGTCCGCGGCGTCCGGTGGCAGCGGCACCGGAGCCTGCTCGTAGGAGCCAGGCCCGCGCCGCGCGCCGCGTTCATCGGTCACAAGCCAGGTAGCGTACTGGCCGGCCGGCGCGTGCCCGGGCGAGGGGCACGCACGCCATGGCCCTAGCCGCAATCCTCGGGCCGGCCGGCGCGTCCCCGGGCGGGGGCTGCTCGCTGCCGTCCGCCGGCCGGATAGATTGGACGCCATGCAGCCCGCCGCCCCGCCTGCCGTGCCCGCTCCCCCCCGGCCCTGATGCTCGACGGCAGGCTGCTCGTCGACGCGCACGCGCACGTGGCGCGGCTGCCCACGCTGTCGGCCGACTGGCAGGAGTGGGCGCGGGCGTTCGGCGCGCGGATCCCGCTGGACGTGCTGTTCGACGCGGACGGGGCCCCGCGTCCCGCGGCCCTCGACGCCCACTTCGCGGCGCAGGGCGCCGACCACGTGCTGCTGTTCAGCGAGTACAGCCCGAAGGTGACCGGGATCCAGCCGATCGAGGACGTGCTGCCAGTGGTGGCCGCCAACCCGGCGCGGTTCCACCCGGTGGCTAACCTCAACCCGCACCTGCATTACCCGGTCGCCCGCGAGCTGGCCAGGCAGGTCGGCCTGGGCGCGGTCGCCGTGAAGATCCACCCCGTGCATGGCGGCTTCGAGGCGCGGGACCGGATGCTCTACCCGGCCTACGCCTGGGCGCAGGACCACCGGCTGCCGGTGATCGTGCACTGCGGTACCTCGACGTTCGCGGGCTCGGTCAACGCCTACGCCGACCCGGTGCTGCTCGATGAGGTGTTCCGCGATTTTCCCGACCTGGTGGTCGTGCTGGCGCACGGCGGGCGCGGCTGGTGGTACGCGCAGGCCGCGTTCCTCGCGCTGATGCGGCCGAACGTGTGGCTGGAGGTGTCCGGGCTGCCGCCCCAGCGGCTGGCGGACTACTACGGCTCCTCGCTGCGCCGCCTGGCCGACAAGATGATCTTCGGAACCGACTGGCCCGGCGTGCCGGGAGTGGAGCGGAACGCGCGCGCGCTGGAGAAGGCGCTGCTCGACGCGGGCTGCACGCACGAGCAGGTCGGCGCCGCGTGGGGCGGCAACGCCGCACGGGTCTTCCGCCTCGCCGGCTGACCGCGGCGGGGCGTCGCCCGCGGGCCGTCACATGGTGCCGCGGACCAGCACCGACACGCGGAAGACCTGGCGGTCGCGGCAGTGGCTCGCGCCCGGCGGGCACGAGCCGCGCACCGACGTGAGCGTCGCCGTGCCGAGGCTGGCGGCGACGAAGTAGCCGCCGGTCACGCCGATCGCCAGCATCATCACCGGGCTGGGCCGCCGCCGCAGCGCGGGCGAGCTGGCCTGGATTGGCCCCCACTTGCGCGCCAGCGTGCCGTGCAGGAA
>JAJPIV010000138.1 GCA_021324595.1 Actinomycetota bacterium
ACCGGGATCCTGGCCTACACCCTGGGCATGCGGCACGCGTTCGACGCCGACCACATCGCCGCGATCGACAACACCACCCGCAAGCTCGTCAACGACGGCAAGCGGCCGCTGTCGGTCGGGTTCTTCTTCTCCCTCGGGCACTCGACGATCGTCTTCCTGCTGGCGGTGCTGCTGAACTTCGGCATCCGATCGCTCAACAGCGCGGTGAAGAACCCCAGCTCCGACCTGCACCGGTACACCGGCATCATCGGCACCAGCGTCTCGGGCACCTTCCTCTACCTCATCGCCGGGATCAACCTGGTCATCCTGGTCTCCATCATCAGGGTCTTCCGGCAGATGCGCACCGGGAGGTTCAGCGACGAGGAGCTCGAGCGCCAGCTCAACAAGCGCGGCCTGATGAACCGCGTCTTCGGCAGCTACGCGAGCCGGATCGACGCCCCGTGGAAGATGTACCCGGTCGGCGTGCTCTTCGGGCTGGGCTTCGACACCGCCACCGAGGTCGCGCTCCTGGTCCTGGCCGGCACCGCCGTGGTCAGCGGGCTGCCGTTCTACGCGATCCTGTCGCTGCCGATCCTGTTCGCCGCCGGGATGTCGCTGTTCGACACCCTGGACGGCTGCTTCATGAACTTCGCCTACGACTGGGCCTTCGCCAAGCCAGTCCGCAAGGTGTTCTACAACCTCACCATCACGGGCCTGTCGGTCTTCGTCGCGTTCTTCATCGGGACGATCGAGATCCTCGGACTGATCGCGCAGGAGGCCAACCTCGGCGGCGGGTTCTGGGCGTTCATGCAGAGCTTCAACATCAACAAGGCCGGCTTCGTCATCGTCGCGATCTTCGTCATCACATGGGCCGTCGCGGTGGGCATCTGGCGCTTCGGGAAGATCGAGCAGAAGTGGGAGGTCCGCCGCCCGGCGGCGACGGCGGAGGAATAGCGGGGACCGGCCTGCAGATCAGCTTCGCGACAGCGAGATCAGCTGCCCGGCCGCGCGGGCCGCGGGAGCTGCGCTGCTCAGCCGGCCCGCGCCGCGGCCCCCCCGCTCAGGTCCGGCCCGCCTCCGGCGGCCGCCCGGGGCTACCAGGGACCCATGCGATGCCGAGGGTGCCCTGGGCGGCGCGCCGCCCGGACCACCCGCCGCCACGGCCGCGCAGGATGTGGGCGATGCCGACTGCGGCCAGGGCGCCGAGCAGCGGGCCGGCCAGGTACACCCACCAGGACTTCCAGTCGCCCAGCACGAGGGCGGGCCCGAGCGACCGGGCCGGGTTCATCGAGGCGCCGCTCACCGGGGCGCCGATCAGCCCGGCCAGGGCGATGTAACCGCCCACGCCGAGGGCGGCCATGGCCCCGATCTGCTGGGCGCCCGACGCGGTGCCGAGGATCACGCTGACCAGCCCGGCCGACAGGATCGCCTCCCACAGCATCGCGGCCGCCGCCGGGATGCCCGGGCCGGGAAGCGTGAGGCCGGCGGCCCCGTGCCGGCCGAGCAGGCCGACGAGCACGGCCGTGGCGGCCACGGCGCCGGCGAGCTGGGCGACGAGGTAGAGCGGGACCCGGCGGACGGGAAAGTCGGACCTGAGGGTGAACGCGATCGTCACCACCGGGTTGAGGTGAGCGCCGGACACCGCCCCCATGAACAGGATGATCGCCATCACCATCAGGCCCGGCGAGACCTCCATCGCGGCCGGGGCGATGACCTGGCCGCCGAGCCGGGCGTTCACCATCGGCCCCCCGGCGGCCACGAGAACGAGCAGGAACGTGCCGAACAGCTCCGAGAACAGGCGCCGCCACTCATACCGGTCGTCGGTGAACTCGAAGGTCCAGGCCAGCGCGTTCGGATGGCCCAGCGAGCGCACGCCCACCGCGCGCCGCGCCTCGTCCCTGCCGTCGCCGGCCCTGGGCGGCGAAGCAGGCGCCCGATCGCTCATCTCACCGCCTCCTCGTGCGCCCGCACCCGGCGCCGCGCCAGGCGATGATCCCGGGCCCGGGCTGGCGCGGCGCGCCGCGCGCCGCGCGCGGCGCGGGTCAAGCGGAGCATAGCCGGGCGAGCGGCGCGGCCCGGGCATGCCGGGGCGGCTCGGCTCCTCACCTGGCCGGGGCTGCTCGCCCGATGGCCCGCGCCCTCGCCGCCACCGTCTCCCGGGGCCGGCGCGCCGGGCTGCTCCCTTGGGTAGCCGCCCTGAGCGCATTTTGGATACAAAGAGCGATATCCTGGAGGCAGACGACTTCAGGGAGAGGGAACGTGAAGACCTCGCTGGCAGATGGCTCGCTGCTGGAGCCCGTGCGGCGGCCGGTGCCGCTGCGGCAAGCCGTGTACGACAACCTCGTGGAGCTGGTGATCAGCGGCAGCCTGCAGCCCGGCCAGCACTTGGTGGAGACCGACCTGGCCCGCCAGCTCGGGGTGAGCAGGCAGCCCGTGCGCGAGGCCCTGCACCGGCTGGAGGCCGAGGGCTGGGTGGACCTGCGCCCCAATCAGGGCGCCTTCGTGCACGTGCCCACCCAGGAGGAGGTGGACCAGCTCCTCGACGTGCGGGAGCTGCTCGAAGTGCAGACGGCCAGGCTGGCCGCCCGGTCGCCGCGCAGGTCACGGGCCGGCCGGCTGCGGGCGATCTGCGCCGAGGGAGAGGCGGCGGTCAAGTCCGGCGACATCGAGGAGTTCATCACCGTCAACAACACGTTCCACGCCGCCCTGGCCGACCTGGCGGGTAACGCCGTGCTCGCCGAGCTGGTCGCGATCGTGGCCCGCCGGGTCCGCTGGTACTACCGGCTGGTGGCGCCGATGCGGGGCCCGGAGTCCTGCGCCGAGCACCTGGAGCTGATCGACGCGATCGAGGCCGGCGACGAAGAGCGGGCCGCCAAGGCCGCCCAGTTCCACACCGAGCGGACCCGCACGGCATACCACCGCCCTGGGGGCGCGCCGGCAGCGCCATGACCAGGCGGTGGCCGGCGGGCCCGAGGCCCGCCGGCCACCGCGGCGACTGACTGGCCTAGGCTGTCACCGGCCTGGCCCTGCGGGCCTCGCTGGCTTCGGCCTTCCGGACCGCGGCCTGCATCTGCTCCACCGTCGGCGGCTTGCACAGGAACCAGACGATGAGCGCGGCGATGAGGCCGAGGAGGGCACCGAAGATGAAGCCCCGCAGCCAGTGGAAGTGCGCGGCCCCGTAGAGGGTGCCGGTCATGACCAGCGCGGCCCCGCCGCCGGCGAAGCTGCCTCCCAGCGCCTTCCACTGGTAGACGGACCCGTAGTTGAGCGCGTTCCCGGTCTCGCCGTAGTAGTCGGCCACCATGGCCGCCGTCATCGGGAAGTTGGCCCCGGACAGGCCACCCGAGATGACCGCGCAGATCGCGAACAGCGGCGCGTTGTGCGCGGCGCCGGCCACGTAGGCGAGCAGCTGGAAGACGAAGTTGAGCAGGTACGCGAGCGTCATCGTCTTCCGGCGCCCGATGAACTCGGACACGTATCCGTAGATCGGCCGGAATATGCCGTCGGTGAGGGAGAAGCCGGCGAACCCGACCACCGCCGCCACCGTGCCCAGGTGCTCGGCGATCGCGAACGGGTAGTAGTAGGCCACGCCGAACAGCGAGCAGCCGACGTAGCAGGCGAACTGCAGGCCCATCCACTTCGGCTGAGGGGTGTTCCACATCTGGCGCAGCGTGTAGTGGCGCAGCGCGGGCGGGTTGTTCCGCAGGTCACGGGTGCTGTGCTTGTGCCACTGCAGGGGGTCGATCTCCTTGGGCCACCAGTTCTTCGGCGGATCCTTCATGAACACGCCGGCCAGGACGATGCCCACGGTCATGATGATGCCCTGGATGAGGATGAACCTCGACGCCGACGACGCGCTCATCGGGATGGCGCCGCCGCCGGAGCTGGCCGCGCCGATCGCGAAGATGAACGGCACGGCGCCGTAGGCCCAGCCGCCGTTGACGAACCCGGTCCGCCAGCCCTTCTTCTCCGGGAACCACTTGGCCACGATGTTGATGCAGCTGTTGTAGACCATCCCGGAGCCGACCCCGCCGAGGAACGCGTAGCCGAGGTAGGCGATCCAGATGTTCGTGCCCGAGGCGTCCAGCAGCCCGTAGCCGACGACGCCGCAGATGATCCCGCCGATGATCACGGCCCACCGGACCGGGAGGATCCCGCGGTTGCGGAGCCAGCCGGTGACCGGCTGGATGAACGACTCGAAGATGACGTAGAAGGAGAACAGCCAGAACGTGGGGGCCGCTCCCCAGTGGTGGGCCGGCTGGAGCACGCCGGACAGCGCGCCCCAGGTGTACTCGAGCAGGCCGGCGAGGCACATCGCCAGCCAGGCCGCCATGATCGGCACCCACCGGCCGTACCCTAGGATGTCCTTCGGGCTCTCCCCGACCCGGAACACCCGGCCGGTGTCGTTGACGATCTCTTGGTAGGTTGAACTGCCTGTCTTAACAGCCATTGGTCACCACTCGGAACCTCTCGGAATGAGACATCTGAGGCTCGTGCTCGTGACCCGGCGGGAACCGGGTCCCTCCGGCAGGCGATCCTGCCCCGGTGGCGGCGGGGAGGATCCGAGCCGGCTCGGGTGGTCCCGGCGGGTGCGGCCGTTCGGCCGGGGCGCGCCGCCGGGAGGTGGGGGGATGCGGGCGTCCCGCTGTCTGCTGGAGATGGCTCGCGTGGCGCCATCGCAGGAGCCCGGGGGCGGGGGGATCTCGCGCCGCCGCCCGCGGGGGCGCGCCTGGAGGCGAGTCCGGGGTCCGGTGTACCACGGTTCGTCCTCTAATTGTATACCGTCGTCAGGATACTAGTCATTGTTAGGCTGGCGTCCCGCGACGTCAAGATGCCGGCCGAATGGACCTGCGGCGCGCCGGCACCGGGCAGCGGCCCGGCAACTTCGGAGGCGGGGCGGGGCAGGGGGCGGGGAAACGCCGCGGGCCGGCCGCTCCCCCTGGGGGAGCGGCCGGCCCGCGGGTCGCCGCCGTGCGGGGCTGCCGGGCGTCAGCGCGCCGGCGCCGGCGCCTGCCCCGCCCCGGTCACCTGGGGGGCGCTGGTCAGCGCCATCAGCGCAGCCGTGTCGAGGAACGTGCAGATCCCCTTGCCGCGGTGCGCCGCGGCGAGCGCGGTGATCTCGTCGCTCTCCGGCGGCGTCAGCGCCCGGGTGGCACCCGGGCGCAGCAGTTCGGCCAGCCGGGCGGTGCCCGTGACGCAGATCGGGCAGGTCTGGCAGGTCTCCCTGGCGAAGAACGCCGCGATCTTCGCTGCCGCGAGGCCAAGGCCCTGCCGTTCCCCGATCACGATCACCGAGGCGCCCAGGCCGGTGCCGGCCGCGCGGAGCGCTGCGGGATCCATGGGGGCATCCAGCTGGTCGGCGCGCAGCCAGGGCAGCGAGTAGCCGCCTGGCAGCACCGCCGCCACCCGGTCGCCGGCCAGCGGCCCGCCCGCGGCCGCGATCAGGTCGCGCGCCGGCAGCCCGAGGGGCAGCTCGAACACGCCCGGCGCGGCCACGTCGCCGGTCACCGAGAACAGGGCGGGCCGGCGCTCCCGGTACCACTGCGCCCCTCGCCGGAGGATCAGCGGCACGTGCGCGAGGGTCTCCGCGTTGTTCACCACGGTGGGGCTGTCCAGGTAGCCCCGCTCGGTCGGGTACGGCGGCTTGGGCCACGGCCAGGCAGGCCTGCCCATGAGCACGGCCAGCAGCGCCGTCTCCTCCCCGGCGATGTACACGTGCTGCTCGACCAGCAGCCTGGCGGGCACCAGCGCGTTGGCCAGGTCGCTGCCGCGCAGCTCCGCGATCGCGCCCGCCAGGGCGTCGCGGGCGCCGGCGAACGCGCGGTTGATGTAGACGATGATCTCCTGCGCCTCCACCGCCCGGGCGGCGATGAGGGCGCCCTCCAGCACCTGGTGCGGGGCACGGGCGAGCAGGTGGCGGTCCTTGAACGAGCCCGGCTCGCCCTCGGCGGCGTTCACCACCAGGTAGCGCGGTCCGGGGTGCTGGCGGGCGGCTTCCCACTTGACCGCGGCCGGGAAGTTGGCCCCGCCGCGGCCGGCCAGCCCGGCGTCGCGGATTGCCCCGATGATGTCGGCGGCAGGCGCCGTCAGGGCGGATCGCAGCGCCTCGTACCCGCCGCGCGCAGTGTAGTCCGCGAGCGGCTCGGCGGGTCCGAGCGAGCCCAGGTCGGTGACGGGCGCTCCGGGCAGCAGGTCAGCCATGGTTGCCTCCCTCGGTGGGCTCGGGAACGGACCGGCCGGACTCGGGGCGCGGCCCGAACGGAGTCTGCTTGATCCGCAGCACTCCGGGCAGGATCCAGTCCTCCCACATCTCGTCGATCCGGGCCTGGAAGAAGTCGATGTCATCGTCCGCGAAGTGCGCGAAGCGGCCCTGGCGCCGCAGGTAGTCGGCGACCGGGCGGCGCTTGACCGCCCCGTCCACCTGCTGCCGGGTCAGGCCCTGGTAGCGCAGCTCGCCTTCCAGGCAGTCCCACAGGACCGTGATGCCGCACTCGACGGCCAGGATCGCCAGCTCGTGCGACATCCGCGGGTCGAAGTCCCACCCCTTGGGGCACGGGTCGTGGGTCTGCACGAAGGTCGGGCCGCCCACGTCCAGGGCGGTGCGCACCTTCTCCATCAGGTCCATGCCGAACCCAGACGAGGCGTTCGCGAAGTACCGCCCGGTCGGGTGGCCGGCCATCAGCAGCGCGGGCACGTTCTTCTTCCATCGGTGGTGGGTGATCCGCATCTGGCTGCCCGACGGGGTGAACGCGGTGACCGCGCCCCACGGGGTCATCCCGGACGCCTGGATGTCGGTGTTGGCGTACGACTCGTTGTCGTACAGCAGGATGAGCAGGTTGTAGCGGGTGTCCTGGAGCGCGGCCGACAGCGTGGCCAGCCCCATGTCACCGCCGCCGCCGTCGCTGCAGAACGCGATGACGTTGATCCGCTCGTCGGGGATCTTGCCCTTGCGCATCAGCGCCTTGAGCGCGGCGGCGGTGCCGACCGCCGACGAGCCGGCCGACCCGAGCTGGGTGTGCGCCCACGGCAGGGCCCACGGCGTGGAGTTGTAGCTGGTGTTCGCCACGTACATGCAGCCCGTGGTGCCGGTCACCAGCGTCCGGGGCCCCGCCACCTTCGCCATGTACCGCATGACGAGCGCGCTCTCGCAGCCCTGGCAGGTGCGGTGACCGGAGGTGTAGAACTCCTGCATCGGCAGGATGGTGAGCCTGCGGTTGATCTCCAGGTCGGGGATGGTCATTTCCGGTGCGGTCATCAGCGCGCACCCCTTTCCACGTCGTACCTCGGGTCACTGGCGGGACCGCGCACGCCGATCCACTGGCAGCTGGCGTCCAGTTCGCCCCTGGCCGTCAGCTCCTCGGTGATGTCCGTCATCTCCTCGATGTTCTCGACCGAGACCTCACGCCCGCCGAGCCCGGCGATGAACGGCACGATCACCGGGCGCGTCGGCTCGGGGTAGAGGGCCGCGGCGACCTCGGTGTAGAGCACCCCGCCGTGCGCGTTGGAGCCGAACGAGTAGTCCCGGTCCACGATGCCCACGCCCTTGACGCCGCGCAGCAGGGCGCGCAGCTCCGGCCGGGGGAACGGGCGGAACCACTTCACCCGCACGAAGCCGACCCTGCGGCCCGCGGCCCGCATCCGGTCGACCGCCACCTTCCCTACCAGGCCGACCGTGCCCATGCCGATCAGCGCGTACTCGGCGTCCTCCATCCGGTAGGTGTCCACGAACGGGTCGTCAGGCCCCCGGCCGAACACGCGGCGGAAGTCCGCGGTCGCCTCGGCGATCACGCCGCGTGCCCGGCGCATGGCGGCGTCGGCCTGGCGCCGCGCCTCCATCACCCAGTCCTCGTTGAACTGCGGCGCGATCGACACCGGGTTGTCCGGGTGGAACCTGCGGTCGCCGAGGTCGTACGGCGGCAGGAACTCCGCCACCGGAGCCGGCCCGGGCACCTGCACGATGTGCTGGCTGTGGGTGAGGAATGCGCCGTCCATGGACAGCGCGCAGGGCAGCATCACCCGCTTGTCCTCGGCCACCCGGTAGGCGAGCAGCGTGGTGTCCAGCGCCTCCTGGGCGCTCTCCACCCAGTACAGGAGCCAGCCGGTGTCGCGGACCATCAGCGCGTCGTTGTGCTCGACCCCGAACGCGCCCGGGTCATCCAGCGCCCGGTTGCCCACCAGCGCGATCACCGGCAGCCGCAGGGAGGAGGTGACGACCAGCGCCTCCATGCCGTACATCCAGCCCACGCCGGAAGAACCGATGAACGCCCGGGCGCCCACCAGCGACGCGTGCTTGCCGATCTCGAACTGGGAGTGCTCGGACTCGGCCACGATGAACTCCGCGTCCATCTGACCGTTCGCGATCATCTTGCTGACCGCCGTCATGACGCTGTCGTACGGCCGGATCGGGTAGCCGGCCAGCACGTCCACGTCGGCCAGCCGCAGTGCCTGGGCCACCGCGTCGCAGCCCGTGATGATCTCTTCGCTGCCAGCGGCCGCCGCAGCAGTGCCGGCGGCTCTGGTCTCCATCGTCGTCATGGCTGTCCTTCCCTGGCGCCAGGTCAGTAGATGCCGTAGTGGGGGACCGGGCCCCCGGCCTTGGCGAGCTTCTCCGCCCGCAGCTCCTCGTAGGCGGCCGGATCGCGCTCATACACGCCGTGCAGCGGCTCGTTGCCGTCGAAGACGGCCTCGTTCACCATCTCGATGCAGCCGCTGACCGGGCAGGACTGCGCGCAGATGCCGCAGCCGCAGCAGTGGTCGTAGTTGACGTCGTAGTGGCCCTCCGGCGTGGGGATGAAGCACTCGTCCGGGCAGACCGTGTAGCAGATCTGGCACTTGACGCAGGCGTCGAACTTGATCAGCGGGCGAGCGGTCCGGGTGGTGTACTTCATGAACAGCTCGTTCGTCCGCCCGACCTCGACGGCCGGGACGACCAGGCCCTCCCGCATCTGCGTCCAGTCCGGCATCTGCACCGGGACGTAGGTGTCCTCGGCACCCTCGCCCGCGGCGACCTGGTGGAGCTGGACCGCCTCGTAGCCCTCGCGGAGCTGCTGCTCCCGCTTGCCGCCGTCGCGGGTGCCAGCAGCCTGCGCGATCAGGCTCTCCAGCGACACCAGGCCGTCGGTGACCCGGGCGATCGCGCCCATGGTGCGGTAGTCGGTCCCGTCGTCGTTGTAGACCCACAGCCCGCCGAACGACGGTTCCCCGGGCAGGATCGCGAGCGTCCACGGCTGCGGGCGCCGCGGGATCCACTTGAGCAAGGCGGCGGGATCTTGCCGCGAGATCACCAGCAGCGTGCCGCCCGGGGCGAGGTTGAGGTTGATGGGCCGCACCCCGTACCACGCCCAGGACTCGATGCCCTTTGCGAGCGTGTCGTCCATGACGGCGACCACGACCACGTTGTCCGGCTCGTACTTGGTCATCTCGACCTGCAGCGACGCCATGTCGCTGGCGATCACGGCGAACTGCTTGGCGGGGATGCCGTTGCGCTCCGGCGAGTCCCCGTAGCGTGCGACGGTCCCGCCGAACTTGTCCTCCCGGCGGGCGGCCTTCACGAGCTCCTTGGTGATGACGCCTGCCAGGTTCTTCTGGAAGACGCCCCGGTAGGTGACATCCACGGCACCGGCAGACATCTCAGCCATCCCTTCGTTCACGTCGTGCGGCGGAGTGGGGACGATGTGGGAGCCGGGGGCGGCTGCTTCCCGGCGGCGATCCGGGTCTTCGCTGCCCGGTGCCGCCGGCCGGTCCGGGCGCAAAGGCACCGGCAGGCGCGGCTAGCGAGGGCCGGGGGTGGCGTGCGCACATATCTACTCCTCGGCGTTGGTCAGGGCCTGCGGTGGGCAGAAGGCAGCCCGCCGGGCGGAAGCCCGCCGGGCAATATTGTATACCGTCGGCAGGATACCCCCCATGCTAGAGGCACCTCCTACCGCGTCAAGGGCCGGGCCAGGCCGCCCGGGGGTCGTGCGGATCCAGCTGGCCTGCGTCCTGCCGAGTCACCGCAGGTTGCCCGACCGCCATCACCCGACAGCGATTGCCGGTCACCTCCGCCACCAGGGCCACGACGTTGGTCACGGCGGCCGGGCGCGGCGGGCATCGCGGACCCGACGAGGCGCCTCTCACCTTGCGCGCCGGCGAGCAGAGCACTCTGCGCACCGCTCGCCACCGTCCTGACCGCAGCCGAGCAGTGCATCCCGCGCCAGCACCGCGGCACCGGCCCCGGCCGCCGACGTGGGCCGCGCTCGCAGGCCACTGCGCCGGGCTGCCGGCCGCGGCGGCGCCGTCAGATGAGACCGAAACTGGGACCAGGAGGCCGCCGCAGGGATGAACGACAACTGTGGACTCCACATCAGCCCAGGTCAGTGGCGGTGGAGGTGGGATTTGAACCCACGGAGGGGTTGCCCCCTCACACGCTTTCGAGGCGTGCGCCCTCGGCCACTAGGCGACTCCACCGCCGCAGAGCCTACCTGACGCCGGGCCGGCCCCGCGGCGGGCGCGGCCAGGTCAGCGCAGGCGCGCGAAGAAGTCCCGCAGCAGCGCGGCGCAGGGTTCGGCGAGGACGCCGCCGATCACCTCGACCGGCGGGCCGAGCCGCCGGTCCCTCACCGGATCCCACAGCGAGCCGGCGGCTCCGGCCCGGGGGTCGGCGGCCCCGTAGACCAGCCGCCCGATCCGGGCCGCCCGCAGCGCGCCCGCGCACATCGTGCAGGGTTCCAAGGTCACCACGAGCGTGCAGCCGTCCAGCCGCCAGGCGCGGGCGGCGCGGGCGGCGTTCCTGATCGCCAGGATCTCCGCGTGCGCGGTCGGGTCGCCAAGGCCCACGCACCGGTTGCGGCCCTCGCCGAGCACCCCGCCGTCCGGCGCGAGCACCAGCGCCCCGACCGGGACATCGTCTCCGGGGCTCGCGGCGCCGGCCAGGCGGAGAGCCCGGCGCATGGCCGGCTCGAAGGTCCTCACGTCATGGCAGGCTAGCCTGCCGGCGCCGGGTCACTGGGCGCCGACCGAGTCGAGCGCGCGTTCGAACGCCTGGCCGAAGCCGGCCCGCCGGGCGAGGCTGGAGAGCACCTCGTCGGGGTAAGGATCGAGCTCCCCGGCCAGCGCGCACAGCTCCATCTCGTCGACCCCGAGGTCGGCCAGTATGGACAGGTCCCCGGCGGGCAGCACCTGGTCGATGTCCTCGTCGTACGGGACCGGGATGTCGAGGTGCTCCAGCACCTGCCGGGCCTGCGGCCAGTCGGTGGCCGCGGTCACGTCGGAGAGGAAGACCGAGACGTGTGCGCCGACCACGCGGGCGATGACGAAGAAGTCGTCACCGACGACGGTCAGGCCGATCGCGCCGCCGATGCCCGGCTGCTGCCGCAGCGCCCGGATGATCGCGTCGAGGTCGCCGGTGACCGCGACGGGCAGCACTGCAGCCTCCCACGCGTCATCCTCCCGGTAGACGGCGACGCAGAAGTCGCCGCTGGTCACGTCGGTCACGCTCCAACCACCGCCTGGCTCCGGTCACCCTGCGCGCCGCCGCCGCGCGCCGCAGCATGAACAGTAACGGCTTTCTGGCTGGAATCGGCGTGGATGCGTCGGCTTGCCCCGCCGACCGGCTAGGGTGGGGCCACCGGGCGGTGCCATTGGTGGCCAATGCGCCGCGGGTTATGCTAGGCCGAGCAGCGACTACGCCCAGTGACGTGCGCGGGTTGGAGGTGATGGGGATGCTGAAGAAGGTCCTGACCTGGGGTGCTGTCGCCTTCGTGATCTACTACCTCGCCACGTCCCCGCAGGGAGCCGCCGGGTTCGTCTCCGGCATCCTTGGCTGGCTGAAGTCCGCTGCCGGGGCGCTGTCGATGTTCCTCACCCATATCAAGCTGTGACCAATGAGCCGCGTGGCTTCCACCAAGAACGCGCAAGCCTCCGTCGACAAGTACCTGCTGCCGCGTGAGGTCCGCGTGGCGACGGTGCGGCGCCATCCCGCCGTGCTGATCATGCCGGCCGCCCAGGCGATCGGCGGGTTGCTCGTCGTCTCCGTGCTCGCGGCGACGGTGCTGCGCTCCCACACCGCGCTCGCCGATGTCCTGTGGGTCCTGTGGGCCTTCCTGCCGCTGCGGCTCATCTGGAAGGTGATCAACTGGGCCGTTGATTACTTCGTCATCACATCCGAGCGCATCCTGCTGACCTCGGGATTGTTCACCCGCAGCGTCAACATGATGCCGATGTCCAAGGTCACGGACATGAGCTTCCACCGCTCCTTTGCCGGGCGCTTGCTCGGGTACGGCGAGTTCGTGGTGGAGTCCGCCGGCCAGGACCAGGCGCTGCGCAAAATCGATCACATTCCGTACCCGGAGCAGCTGTACCGCCTGGTCTGCGGGCGGATCTTCAAGGACGCCGTTGGCCAGGACGACGGGACGGGGGATGTCGCCCCGCCCGAGCAGCCACTCGAGGGCGATCTCGACGACACGTTCGTGATCGAGGATGGCCCCGAGCTCGGCGACGAGTTCTGATCCTCGCGCCCCCACCTGCCCGGCGCCGGCCTCGCCTGGCACTCGGCCGCCCCTGGGCTCCCCGTTCCATCCGGCGCGCGCAGGCTTGGCCCGCCCAGCACAGGCCAGGCATGGCCTGGCGGGCGCGGGCCTGCCCCGCCCCGGGCTGGCCCGGCGGCCCGGCGAGCACCTCCCCGGCATCCAGGCATGTATATCGTGTTACGATAGACATGGGCCGGCTGGGAGGCGAATCGCCGCGAAGACAGACTTCGGAGAGCCGATGGCAGGCAAGCGCTACAAGTTCCAGGCCTTCCTCACGAAGGATCCCGGCGTTCCGGGCGTGGTCGTGCCGCCGGGAGCCGCGCGCAGGATGACCATACGGGCACGTCACCACCGGACCCGCCGCTGCCAGTTCTTCAGCGCCCTGGTGGCGAACAACGGGGACGGCGCCGACTGGCTCGACGAGCGCCACGAGATCGTCACGGTGGCAGTCCGGGATGATGACGCCTGCGACTACCTCGACGTGGGCGACCACTTCGCGCTGTGGCTGGGCGCGGACATCGCGGACTGCATCGTGACGAGGCGGTTGTACGTGTGACGACGCGGGCATACTCTGCGTCGGCGGCCTGCCGCGCCGGCGAGCAGGGGGCTGCGGGGAGGAGGGGGCCGCGGCGAGAGGGAAACCACGGCGAGAGGGAAACCACGGCGAGATGAACGAGCCTCTCCGGGGCGTGCCGAGCGCGCGCGTGCCCATCGATGACGACCTGCCCGGCGATCCCGCGTGCCTGATGCGCCGGGTGTGCCAGAGCTGTGGCTCGGTGGCTGACGAGGACCCGCCGACGACCTGCCCCGCCTGCGGCGCGATCATGCCCGGGGACTGACGCGCCGGGACGCCGCCGTCCGGGCGGCATGTGCCAGCACGGTGCCGGAAACGGGCGCTCCGGTCACGCCAGGCGGTGAGAGGCCCCGGGCCGCAGCGGCCAGGAACCCCGGGCTGGCCGGGAAGTCCCTGGTCAGGGGCGGAGGCTCGGGGATTTGAACCCCGGAGGGCCGCAAGGCCCAACCGCATTAGCAGTGCGGCGCCATAGACCGGACTAGGCGAAGCCTCCTCGCGCTCCCCGGGGGAAGCCGGGCCGCGCGGCGACGCGGGCGCGCGCACGCGGTGCCCGACCCGGTGCCGACGTCACAGCGAGCGTCTTGACCGGGAACTCGAGCACCGCGCGGCCGGGTACCCGGGCCGCAGGCCCAGCCTACCGGGATCAGCCCGGCCATCGCAAAGCTCCGGGCGGCACGTGGCCGGCTGGCCGCAAGCGCCCGCCCGCCGGGACACCGCCCCGGGCGGCGCGGGCCGGCCGCTGGCGCCGCCCCGGGCTCAGCGCGCCTCGATCACCTCGTACTCGCCCTTGGCGTACGCCTCCCTGATCCTGGTCTTGGCGAACTTGCCGACGCTGGTCTTCGGCACCTCGGAGATGAACGACCACCGCTCGGGCAGCTGCCAGCGGGGAACGCGGCCGGACAGGAACTCCCGCAGCTCGGCGGCGGTCGTGGTGGCGCCGGGGGCGAGGACGACCGCGGCGAGCGGCCGCTCCCCCCACCGCTCGTCGCTCACCCCGATCACCGCGGCCTCGACCACGTCGGGGTGGGCCATCAGCGCGTTCTCGAGCTCCATCGAGGAGATCCACTCCCCGCCGGACTTGATGACGTCCTTTGCCCGGTCAGTGAGGCTCACGTAGCCGAGCCGGTCGATGGTCCCGACGTCGCCGGTCCGCAGCCAGCCGTCCCGGAACTTCTCCGGGTCGTCGTCCCGGTAGTACGCCCCGGTGATCCACGGACCCCTGACCTCGATCTCGCCGACCGCCACCCCGTCGTGCGGCAGGACCACCCCGCCCTCGCCGACCAGGCGGGCCTCGACGTCGCAGATGAGCCGCCCCTGGGTGGACCGGTAGGCCCACGCCTCCTCCTCGCTCGTGCCCTCGGGCGGGAAGGCGACGCTGCCGAGCGGCGAGGTCTCGGTCATCCCCCATGCCTGCACGATCTGGACGCCGAGCTCCTTCTCGTAGGCCTCGATGAGGGAGCGGGGGACGGCCGACCCGCCGCACGGCACCACCCGCAGCGAGCCGAGGTCGCCGCCGCTCGCCCGGACATGGAGCAGCAGCGCGTTCCAGATCGTCGGGACTGCTCCGGCCACGGTCGGGCGCTCGGCCTCGATGAGCCTGACCAGCGGCTCCGGCTGCAGGAACCGGTCCGGCATCACCAGGCTGGCCCCGGCCATGACCGCCGCGTAGGGCAGGCCCCACGCGTTCGCGTGGAACATCGGCACGACGGGCAGCACGCGGTCCCGTTCGGACAGCGCGAAGACTGAGCCCGAGTTCACCGCCATCGAGTGCAGGTGCATCGAGCGGTGGCTGTACACGACGCCCTTCGGGTGCCCGGTGGTGCCGCTCGTGTAGCACATCGCGGCCGCGGAGCGCTCGTCCACCTCGGGCCACTCGAACGCGTCCGGGTGCGCGGCCAGCAGCTCCTCGTAGGAGTGGATCTCGCGGCCAGCCTCGGTGAGGGCGGCCAGCGCCGAGGCGTCCGGTTCGCCGGCCGAGCTGGTGACCAGCACGTGGCGGATCGTCGGGGCGTGCGGCAGCACCTGCGCCAGGAGCGGCACCAGGCTCGGGTCCACGATCACCACGTCGTCCCTGGCATGCGTGGCGATGTACCCGATGACCTGCGGCTCCAGCCTGAGATTCAGGGTGTGCAGCACAGCGCCCATCGAGGGCACCGCCAGGTACGCCTCGAGGTGCTCGGAGTTGTTCCACATCAAGGTGGCCACGCGCTGGTCGCCGTCCACGCCGAGGGAGCGAAGGGCGTGCGCGAGCCTCGCCGCGCGCGCGCCGGTCTGGGCGTAGGTCTGCCTACGGGTGCCGGTGGGCGTGCACGTCACCACTTCCCGGTCGCCGTAGGCGGTGCTGCCGTACCGCAAGATCCGCGTGACGGTCAGCGGCACATCCATCATCGTGCTGCGCACGGAACCTCCTGCTGCTGCGTTCCCGGCCGCCCGCCGGGGTGCCAGATGTATCCCTGGGGTGGATAGTCCCACGTTGCCGGGCAAACGTCACCGTCGTGCGCGATGGCCGGGCGCTGGCGGGCCGCCAGTCTCACCGCTCGGGGCTCAGGTCGGCATCGGCCCTCAGCTTGGCCACCGCGCGCGAGATGGTGCTCTTCACCGTGCCCAGGCTGACTCCGAGGATGACGGAGACCTCGGACTCGGTCATGTCCTCGAAGAACCGGAGCACCACCGCCGCGCGCATGCGCTCAGGCAGGCGGTTGATGGCCCGCCACAGCGAGTCGCTGAGCTCGGCGGTCCCGAACTGGTCCGCGACGGGCTGGTCGGGGATCTCGTCGGTGGGGAACTCGTCCACCCGCCGCCGCCGCCACCAGGAGATGTGCGTGTTCACCATCGCGCGGCGGACGTACCCGTCCAGGGCGCCGCGATCCTCGATCCGGCCCCACGCCTGGTACGTCTTGGCCAGCGCGGCCTGCACCAGGTCCTCTGCGTCGGCGAGGTTGCCGGTCAGCAGGTAGGCGGACCGCAGCAGCGCGCGGCGGCGCGAGTGCACGTACTCGCGGAACTCCTCGCCCCCGTCCGCGGGGCCGCCCTGGGGCGGCACCGGGCGGGCGGCAGCGGCCCGGCCGCGCGCCGCGCGTCCGGGCCCCCCGTGGCCCGCGTGACCGCCCCCGACGCTCACAACCCCACCGTACCGATGACTGTCGGTCGCCGTCTCATCGCCTGATGTAACGCATCTCAGGTCAGCGCCGTGTTCCCGGAACGGGACTCTGCGCCAAGCCCGCCCCTGATGACGGCATGGGTCTGTATCGTGACGGAGTTGAGGCCCGTCTGCCCTGTCCGGCGTCCCGGGACGGGCTGGCAGTCGCCCGCGGAAGGCTGGTGCTGGTTGATCGCGACTGGCGTGTGCTGTGAACGGTGCCCCGGCGCGACCCCCGAGCGCATCGGCGACTTCGCCCGGCGCCGGATGCTCAAGGCCGCCGTCTTCCAGCCATCGCCAGCCGGGGGGCCGCGGGACGCGGGCGGGGCCCAGCGGGACGCGGGCGGGGCCGCGGGAACCGGCGGGACTGCGGGGGGCGGCCGCGTGCGGGCGGGCGCCGGGCCGGCGGCCGGCGGGGCTGGTGGCGCCCGCGGAGCGGCAGACCTCGCGGAGCAGGACGGGCGGCAGACGCCGCCCGCCCACCTGTACCGGTCGGTGACCGGCCAGGTCCTGGACGTCAGCCCGCACTTCGTGACGATCGGCTTCCCCGGCGGCGAGCGGCAGCAACGGTTCGCGCTGACCGCCGACGCCACGGCGTGGCGGGGCGGCCCATTAGAGCCCGCCGCGGTCTGGCCCGGGGATGAGGCGGTGATCCGCCTGGTGCCGTCACGGCCGGGCGTTGCCGACCGGATCTGGGCCAACATCGGCCGGGTGAGCGGGACGATCCTGCGGGCCGACGCCGAGTCCGTGGTCGTCAGCGAGGGGATCACCAAGAGGGAGCGCACGGTCGTCATCCCGCGCCGGGCCGCCAGCAGGATCCAGGTGAGGTTCCCGCGGCTGCTCCCGGGCTACCTGATCGACGTCATCGGGACCCGCCGCGGCGATGTCGTGGAAGCGCTGGCCCCCGCCACCTCCCAGCCACCGTACCGCAGCGATCAGGCGCGCCCGCAGGGCCGGCCCGGCGGCCTGATCCCCGAGGCGATCACGGGCTCGGCGGTGTGGCACGACGCCCTGGACGAGCCCTACGGGATGCTGGGCGTCTGCTACCCGGCCGTGGACCCGGCCGCTGGGTGCGCCGAGGACCAGGCGGCGGGCACCGGGCCCGGGCAGGCGCCCGCGGCCCGCGCCCTCCCGTACCTGGCGGTCGGCAGCGCGCTGCTGGTCCGCAACGACTGCACCGGCCTGGCCTGGACCCTGCCCGTCACCGGCTGCGCCCCCACCGCCCGGCTGTTCAACGACCGCTGCACCGCGTGCCACCCCGGCGACCGCTGCGGGGCCTGCCAGGCCTCCGTCCGCGGCCGCGTCGCCGACCTGACACTGGCCAGCTTCGTGGCCCTCGGCGGCGAGCTCGAGCGGGGCTGCTTCAACGCCACGATCACGATCGGCCGGTGAGATGCTCGCGGCACTCGGCGACGTGCAGATCCCGCTGGTCGCGGCGATGCTGCTCGGCGGCTGCGCGTCCAAGCTCTTCCAGGTGGCGCGGCGGCGGTCGTTCGACGCCGCGCTCGGCCCCACCGTGCTCTTCCCGATCCGGCTGCGCCGCCTCGCCACCAGGGTGGTCTGCGCCTGCGAGCTGTCGTTCGGCTTCGGCCTGATCCTGACCTCGGGACGGCTCCTGCAAGGCTGGCCCGCGTTCCTGATCCGGCTGGGCACCGGGCTGATGTTCGTGGTCGCCACGTGCGCGCTGATCGAGGTGCGCAGCGTCCGCCCGGACGTCGGCTGCGGATGCTTCGGCGAGTTCAGCGTCACGCCGATCACCGGGCGGACGCTGGCCAGGTCCGCCCTGCTGGCCGTCGCGGCCCTCGCGACGATCCGCCTGCCGCCGATCGAGCTGCCCCGCACGGCGGGCGGCGCGGCGGCGCTGCTCGGGCTCTTCGCCGCCGAGGTGCTGGTGTTCGTCGGCCTGTCTCCCGAGATGCGCGAGCTGCTGGTCAGCATCGGCTACTCGCAGCCCTGCGAGCTGCGGGCGATCAGCCCGGAGCAGACCCTGGCCGTGCTCCAGCGCAGCGCCCAGTGGCGGCGGCACCGCGGGCAGATCGCCGACAACCGGCCGGTCGACGTATGGCGTGAGCTGTGCTGGCGGTACCTGGTCTTCGCGAGCAGGTCCGGCGACCGGGACGCCCTGGCCGTCTTCGCGGTGTACCTGCAGCACCGCCGGCCGGTCGTGCTGTCCGCGCTGGTCGACTCGGCGACCGGCGCGGTCCTGCCCTGGCCGGCCGCCGCGCCGCGCCGCGCCGGGGCCTGGTGGCCGGCCAGGCCGCGCGGCCTGCCGCAGCCGGCGCTTCCCGCCCGGCGCGGGACGGCCATGCGGGCACGCCGCGCCGGCGCGGGAGCGAACGGCGCCGGCCCGGGCGGTCCATGACGTTCTCTGCGCCCGTCTAGGCTGGCGGCTAGACGGGCGCAGAGAACGGCTCGCTCGCGCTCCCGCGCCCGGCGCGAGCGCCGTCGCTCCCGTCACGCCGGCTGCGCGCGCAGGAAGCGGCCGAAATGCGGGACCGTGAACGCGACAAGGCCCCGCTCGGAGCTGTAGATCAGCCCCTTCTTGATCAGGCTGTCCCTGGCCGGCGAGACGCTCGACGGCTTGCGCCCCAGCTCCTCGGCGACCTGCGCGGTCGGCACCGGCTCGTCGCCGAGCTGCGCCATCGCCCGCATGTACTCCCGCTCGGCCGGGGTCGCCCGCTCGTACCTGCTGCCGAAGAACCCGACCGCGAGCTCGCCGGCGGCCAGCGGGGACGCGACCGCGACATCGGCCGCGGTGACTGGGCTTGCGGCGGCCACGTCCCAGGTCACCTTCCCGTAGGCCTGCACGAAGTAGGGGTAGCCGTCGGCCGCCGCGTAGAGCGCGTCGAGCGCCTCGGGCCGGAAGTCGGCTCCCTCCCGGCGCGCCGGGGCGAGCAGGGCCAGGTCAGCGGCCTGCCGGTCGAGCCGGTCGATCATGACGTAGCGGAACAGCCGCTCCGAATAGCTCTTGCTCGCCGACAGCACCGTCGGCAGGTGCGGCAGCCCGGCGCCGACCACGATCAGCGGCCCGCCGTTCTGCGACAGCTCGTGGCAGGCGGCGCAGAGCGCGGAGACGTCCGCGGGCGGCACGTCCTGCATCTCGTCGATGAACAGGGCGATCCCGACCCCGAGGTCGGCGGCGATGCCCGCCGCGTCGGTGAGCAGCTCGGTGAGGTCGATCTCCAGGTCACCGGAGTCCGCCCGGCCCCTGGCCATCGGCACGTCGATGCCCAGGTGGCTGACCTGGGCGCCCTTGACCGCCCGCGGGTCCCTGGCCAGGAACGCCTTGAGCACGCCCAGGAACTCGTCGATCCGGTGGGGCGCCCGGTGGCGCGGGGCCAGCTCGCGCACCGCCAGGTGCAGGGCGCTCCCGATCGGCCGGCGGATCGACTGGTCGGGCCGGGCTTCGATCTTCCCGGTGCCCCACAGCCGCTGCATGGCCATCGAGCGGAAGGCGTTGAGCAGCACCGTCTTGCCCACCCCGCGCAGGCCGGTGAGGACCATGCTGCGTTCCGGCCTGCCGCGGGCGATCCGCTCGAGCACCACCTCGAACTGGCCGAGCTCGAAGTCCCGCCCGGCCAGCTCAGGGGGGCGCTGGCCGGCGCCGGGGGCGTACGGGTTCCGCACCGGGTCCACGGCATAGCAGCCTATGAGCGGATCTAGCGGCTTCCCTAGATTGACGTAGAAAACGCTTGCCCGGCGTGTCGCGGATTCGCGGGGTGAACGAGCCGTCCCCCGGGCGCCCGGACCGTCCCCCGGGCGCCCGGACCCTCCCCCGGGCGGGCGCGCTCCGGGCGGGCGCGCTCCGGGCCGCTGCGGGGCCGTGATGGAGGCTGCCGTCGTCAGGGCGCGCCGCGGTCCGCGGGCCGGCGCGAGCGGCCGGGCCCGGCCGCGTTCAGCCGGCTGAGGTAGGCGTTGTAGGCGGCGAGCTGCTCATCGTCGTCGTCGATGTCGGTGCGAGCGGAGCCGGGCAGCGCCGGCGCGACCGTCGCCCGCCGGGCCGCCTCCAGCCAGCCCTGCGTCCGGGCGGAGGCCCGGCTGTCCGTCGCCCACAGGACGAACACGACCATCATGAGCACGAGCATGATCGCGTCACCGGCCACCCACATCACCGACCCCCCCGCGTGCAGGTCGGCGACGGCGCTCCCGGCCCAGGCCGGCCGGGGCCCGCCGGGCAGGCCGGGGGAGCTCCGGGTGCCATAACCGAGCTCGACCCCGGTGAACGTGTCGACCGGCATCACCAGGAACAGCAGGATCAGCCGCGCCGGGTAGGACAGCCGCCAGCGGATCGGCTCGGTGCCCAGGATCGGCAGGAAGAACAGGTAGCCCAGGACCAGGAACGCGACGTGCTCGGCGTCGTGGGCGACCTGGCTCCGCTCGACCAGGCTGGCCAGCGTGGTCAGGTGGGCGACCACGACCGCGGCGGCGTAGCCGCAGAACCCGAACGCCGGGGAGGTCAGCGCGCTCGCCACCGGCGAGCGGACCACCCGCTTGACCCAGGTGTGGAGCGGGTTGCGGCTCGCGTGCAGCAGCAGCGTGATCGGCTCGCCGAGGATCAGCAGCGGCGGGGCGACCATCACCAGCAGAAGGTGCTGGACCATGTGGTCGGTGTAGAGCACGTCGTCGTAGGAGCCGATCCCGCTCTGCAGGGCGAGCAGGATGACCACCAGCCCGGCCAGGAACGCGGTGGCCCGCCAGCGCGGCCAGGGCCGCGCCGGATGGCGCCGGGCGACCCGGCGCACCCCCCACAGGTACAGCCCGCATGCCGCGATCAGGAAGGCGGTGACCGCGGGCGCCGCCTGCCACTGGGTCAGGGCGGCCTGCCAGCCGAACGGGGGGAGCATCGGACCTCCTTCGCCAGCGAGCCTACCCGCCAGCGCGCGCTCCCGCCCAGGCACGCGGCGCGGGCGGGCGCCCGGCCACGCGCAGATGACGCCCCGCTCGCTAAGGTTGTCCGCGGAGGGTTCGCCTAGTGGCCGATGGCGGCGGTCTTGAAAACCGCTGGGGCGTGAACGTCCCCGTGGGTTCGAATCCCACACCCTCCGCTCAGGGCTTCGGGAACAGGGATTCGCGAAGACCCGGGCGGGTTCCCGGCGTCCCCTCAGACGTTCATTGCTGTTCGGTGGCGGCCATGCGCCCCGTATCCGCTTCCGCGCATCTACGCGGCGTCGGCGATCGGCCGCATTGGAATGGGCGCCGGGAGAGCGACCCGGCTTTCCGAGGCAACTAGTCACGCCCCGTTTGATCCGCGGCGTATCGGTGCTGGCGCCCGCCTTGTGATCATGGTTGCGTCCGGGTATGCCGCATGCGGATCAGCCGTCGTATGCGGAGCTGGCTGCCCAGGTCGCGGCGCCGAGGATCGGGCACGTGCCGTCGAGCCGGGTGCCTGTGGCGGGTGCGGCCGCGGCGCAGGTGCACGACATCCCGCCGGCGGCTTGCTTTCCGAGGGCGCCCTGCCATGGGCGGCGCCGGGACAGGCCACGTCGCGGCGGCCCTGCGGTGGCCGGGCGCTGGCCTGGCAGTGCCCGGGCCCGGGTGACCGGGGGAATCCCGGAGAATCCATCCTTGAATCCGGTAAACCTGCCTTCTGTGCCAAACGTCATGACCATGGCCGCCATGGAGTGCGGCAGGCCATGTCATCGACGACGGAAGCTGGGAACGCGATGTCTCCTCGTATCGGTCCTCTCGCCGCGGCGGCAGGCGTTGCCGCCGCGGCAATCGCGGGCGGCGGATACGCCCTGGCCAGCGGCGGGCACCTCGCCGGGGTGACCGCCAAGCCCACCTTCGAGTGCATCAAGATCGCCGATCCGAAGGTCTACTACTTCGAGACCTCCGGCGTCGTGCCCCACGCGTGTGACAAGGGGTACGTGCTCGTCGGGATCGGCGCGACCGGGGCGCAGGGGCCGGCCGGCCTGCCAGGTCCCGCCGGGCCCCAGGGGCCGCAGGGACCCGCCGGGGCGCAGGGGCCGCAGGGACCCGCCGGCCCGCAGGGGCCGCCCGGGCCGGCGACGCTGAGCGTCACCGGCACGACGGCGATCACCGGACGGGACGACAGCGGCAACGGCACCGGTAACTGCCCGGCGAGCTCGAGCAACGACTGCTGGGCGACGGACACCTTCACGCGGGTGATGACGGTCACCCGGAACGGCGCGGTCCCGGCGAGCCACTGCGGCAGCGCCGCGACGCAGTGCTGGCTGTACACGGCGACGATGGTCGACAGCGGGACGTTCACGACGGTCTCCGGCGCCCAGACGCCGAACCAGCAGTGCACCGAGCCCAACAACACCAGCTGCAGCGGCCTGACCATCAACGGCCAGCTGACCGGGTCGTTCAGCGGCGGCGGGAAGATGGAGTTCTACGCCGACGCCGCCACCCCGGTCACGGCGGGCGTCCCGGCGACCGTGACCGGCGACGGCCCGGTGTCGACGAGCCAGTGGTACACGCTGTTCTTCCCCAAGGGCACCAACTTCGGGCTGACCGACGCGAGCCAGGCCCCGTGGACGACGTGGTCCTGGAGCTACACGGCGCCGAGCACCTGCGAGACCTGGCTGGACTCGATGGCCGACGGCGCGGGCAACGGCAGCTACGCCGCGGATGGCAACATCGCCGGCATCAACCAGTGCAGCCCATGACGCGATGACAGGCCGCCGCCGTCGCGCCGGGGCGGGGCATGGCGGAGAATGGCGGCCATGCGCGCGATCACGGTCACCGGGCCCGGCGGCCCCGACGTCCTCGTGCTCGCCGAGGTCCCGGACCCGGTGCCCGGGCCGGGTGAGGTCCTCATCGACGTCGCCGCCAGCGGCGTCAACCACGCCGACCTGCTGCAACGGCAGGGCCGCTACCCGCCTCCCCCCGGCGCCCCGCCCTACCCGGGGCTGGAGTGCTCGGGCCGGATCGCGGCGGCCGGCGACGGCGTCACCGGCTGGCGGGCCGGCGACGAGGTGTGCGCCCTGCTGGCCGGCGGCGGCTACGCCGAGCGGGTCGCGGTCCCGGCGGCGCAGGTGCTCCCGCTCCCGGACGGGGTGTCCCTGCGCGACGCCGCGGCCCTGCCCGAGGCCGCCTGCACGGTCTGGTCCAACGTGGTCTCGCTCGCCGGGCTGCGACCGGGGGAGACGCTGCTGGTCCACGGCGGGGCGAGCGGGATCGGAACGCTGGCCATCCAGCTCGGCCGTGCCCTCGGGGCGCGGGTCGCGTGCACGGCGGGGTCGCAGGCCAAGCTGGACCGCTGCCGCCAGCTCGGGGCCGACCTGGCGGTCTCCTACCGGGACCAGGACTTCGTCGCGGCGGTCGGGGAGTTCACCGGGGGCCGGGGCGCCGACGTGATCCTCGACATCATCGGCGCGGCCTACCTGGGGAGGAACATCGCCGCCCTGGCCCCGGACGGCCGGCTCGTGGTGATCGGGCTCCAGGGCGGCGCCCGGGCGGAGATCGACCTGGGCGCCCTGCTCCGCAAGCGGGCCAGCGTCCACGCCACCTCGCTGCGCGCGCGCCCCGCCGGGCAGAAGGCGCGCATCGTCGAGGACGTGCGGGAGGGGCTGTGGCCGCTGATCGGCGCCGGCCGGGTGAGGCCCGTGATCGAGGCGGTGCTGCCGCTGGCCGCAGCCGCGGACGCGCACCGGCTCCTCGAGGCGGGCGCGCATGTCGGAAAGGTGCTGCTCGCGCCCGACCTCGTGCCCCGGTGATGCGCGGCCGGGCGTCTCTCGACAGACTAGAGGCATGAGCGACGAGAGGAAGCCCGGCGCGGAGGCGCTCGCCAAGGTTGTGGTGGTCGGCCCCGATGGCGTCGCGGTGGAGAGCGGGAACGAGCCGCCCAGCGAGCGTGCCGTCACCGAGATGGTCGAGCAGCCCGCGAAGGTCATGCGCGTCGGCAGCATGATCCGCCAGCTGCTGGAGGAGGTGAGGGCGGCCCCGCTGGACGAGAAGAGCCGCGTGCGGCTGAAGGAGATCCACGCCAGCTCGATCAAGGAGCTGGAGGACGGGCTCGCGCCCGAGCTTGTCGAAGAGCTTGAGCGGCTGTCGCTGCCGTTCGCCGAGGGCGAGGTGCCCAGCGACGCGGAGCTGCGGATCGCCCAGGCGCAGCTCGTCGGCTGGCTCGAGGGGCTGTTCCACGGCATCCAGACGACGCTGTTCGCCCAGCAGATGGCGGCGCGGGCGCAGCTTGAGCAGATGCGCCGGGCACTGCCACCGGGGGTGGTCGCAGCGCCGTCCGGCGAGGAGTCCCAGCAGCGGGCGTCGGGTCCGTACCTGTAGCCGGCGCGCCCGGGCGGGCGGCTAGCCGGCCGCTGCCCCCGACCTGACCTGGTCCAGCCAGGCCGCCGCCTCAGTGAAATCGGTGTCGGTGCTCGCCGTCCCGCGCGCCGCCGGTGCCGCGGGCGGGACGACCTCGTCGGCTCGCGGATAGCTGCCCAGGAAGCGCACCCCGGCGCAGGCGCGCCGCAGCCCCATCAGCGCCTCGCCCACGCTCGGGGCGCCGACGTGGCCCTCGCAGTCGATGAAGAAGCAGTACCGCCCGATGCCCTCGCCCGTCGGCCGGGACTCGATGCGGCTCAGGTTCACGTTCCGCACGGCGAACTGGCTGAGGATGTCCATCAGCGCCCCCGGGTGGTCATCGGCCAGGAAAGCCACCACCGACGTGCGGTCCGCCCCGGTCGGCGGCGGCAACGGGCCCGGCGGGCACACCTCCACGAACCTGGTCACCGCGCCGGGCCGGTCGCCGATCCCGGTCACCGCCGCCTCGAGCCCGTAGTGGCCGGCCGCGAAGCTCCCGGCGAGGGCGGCGTCGAGATCGCCGTCGGCGACCTGGCGGGCCGCGTCGGCGTTGGACAGCGTGGCCCGCCACAGGGCGTCCGGCAGGTGCTCGGCCAGCCAGCGGCGGCACTGCGGCTGCGCCATCGGGTGGCTGCCGACCATCCTGATCCCGGCGACGGCGGTGCCGGGGCGCACCAGCAGCGCGAACTCGACCGGCACGATCACCTCGGCAGTGATCCGAAGCTCGGGGCCGGCGACCAGCTCGTCGAGGGTGGCGTTCACCCCGCCCTCGACCGAGCTCTCGATCGGGACGACGGCCCGGTCGGCGTGCCCGCCGCGCACCGCGTCCAGGGCCGCGGAGATCGACCCGCAGGCCAGCGGCTTCACGTCGCCATCCGGATGCAGGACGGCGACGGCCTGCTCGCAGAACGTGCCCGACGGCCCGAGGAAGGCGCAGGTGCCGGCCGGAGGCCGGCTCGCGGATCCGCCTGCCATCACGCGATCCCGGCCCGTCCGCTCGCGGGGAGGGTGCCTCCGGCGGGCGGCGCATGCCACGCCTGCCGGGCGGCGAGCGCCCGGGCCACGTCGGCGAGCTGGCGCGCCCGGTGCGCCTGCGCGGCCAGCTCCCGGCCGGTCGCGCGGTGCGCGAGCGCCACCACGACCTCCTCGACCCGCATGCCCTTGCGGATCAGGTCGATGGTCATGCCGACCTCGGCCCCCCAGCCGGGCGCCAGCGGGCGGGCCGCCTCGAACGCCGCCCTCGTCAGGCAGCGCTGCCCGTTCAGCGGCTCGGCGGGCCGCCAGCCGGTGGCGCGCTGAATGCCCGCCCCGGCCAGGCCGGTCACCAGCCCGTGGCCGCCGAGCCTGACCCGGTCGCGGAAGACGGCGATCACCATGTCCGCCCGGCCCGCCCTGACCGGCTCGGCGAGCGGCGCGGCGTTCGCGGCGGTGGCGGCCAGGTCCGCGTCGAGGAACAGCAGGTGCCTGGCCGGCGGCGAGCCGCGCTCGGCCTCGATCAGCCGGACCGCCTCGGCCCCGGTCTCCAGCGCTGCCGCCTTGCCGCGGGCCAGGCCGTGACGCACCACCACGGCGCCCGCTGCCGCCGCGATCGCGGCCGTCCCGTCGGCGGAGCCGTCGTCGACGACGACGACGACGTCCGCGCCCGGGATGCGGGCCGCGGCCTCGACGGTCGCGCCGATCCGGTCGGACTCGTTCCTGGCGGGGATGACGACGGCCAGGTCGCCGCGGGGCGACATGGCTGTGATCTTAGTGGCGCCCGCTAGCCGCCGACGGCGTGTGCCGGATCGTCCACCACGGTGAACACCGTCTCGAGGCCGGTCACCTGGAGGATCTTCCTGACTGCGGGGCGGGGCGCGGCCAGCTCGAGGTCCCCGCCCGCTTCCCGGGCCTGGCGGTGGGCGGCGAGCAGCGCGTTCACGCCGGTCGAATCGCAGAAGTCGACTCCGGACAGGTCCACGATCAGCCGGACGCGGCCCGCGCCGGACAGGGCGCCGGCGAGCTCGCGCTGGAGCACGGGCACCGTGTAGAGGTCGATCTCGCCGTGGACCGACATCACGATGTAATCACCCTGGGGCCGGCTTGTGACCTTTAGCTCCACCAGCCGCACATTACTCGCCCGGAGCGCGGACCACCAGCCGGCGGTCGCGCCGCGAGCCGGGGGGCCCGCGCCCGGGCTGCGTGGGCATGGGCGGCCCGCGCGTACTGTGGATGCATGGCGCGCATCATCGGGTTCATCGTGGCTGCGGCCGTCGCCCTCGTGGTCGCCTGGCTGCTGTTCTGGACGCTCCTGCACACGATCATGATCGGCTTCTGGATCGTCCTGGCCGTGGTCGCGGGGGTCACCGTGTTCAAGGTCGGCCGCTGGTCGGCCCGGCGGTCCCGGGGCTGAGGCCGGCCAGCACGGCCGCCGTCGCTACCGGGGGACCCGCAGCGACCACCCGGCTCCCGCGAGCTCCCGGGCATCCTGGCCGGCCTGGGCCGCCACGGGCGCTGGCCCGGCGCCGGGCGCCCGCGCGGCCTGGGCCTCGGGACCGGCTGGCGGCACCGGTCCGAGCTGGCGCCGGATCGCCTCGCGCGCCGGGCCGGGCAGCGGCTGGCCGGGCACCGGCACCGGATCGCGCCGGAGCGCGGCGCACAATGCCCGCGGCCCGCCGCCACGGTCCGCCGCCCAGCTCCCCCCGAGCTCGCCGGACGCCACGGTGAGCACCTCGTACCCCGCCGCCGCGAGCCGCGCGTTGGTCTCGCAGCTGCGCTCGTCGCAGACCACGGCCCGCTCGCCGACCACCAGCGCGCCCCCGCCGTCGTCCCACTGCGCGCCGGGCCGGGCGGCACACCGGTGGCCCGGCAGGGCCAGCGGGTCGAGTCCCGTGCCGATCACCGTGAGGCGGCTGACCCCCATCGCCCGCGCGGCGGCCTCGAGGAACGGCCTCGGGTGGGAGACTGCCAGCTCGCAGCCGCGGAGCGTGATCGTGAGCGCGGTCAGGGTGAATGCCAGCGACGGCGTCATGACCACCGCGTCGGCTCCGATCACGGCGCAGGCCGCGCCGAGCGGGCCCCGCGCGGCCGGGTCGCCGTCGGCGGCCCGGCCCATCGGGACCGCCAGGACAATCTCGGCGGCCCGCGCGCCCAGCAGCTCCCGCGCCAGCCACTCCGCGGCCTCCGGGCTGGTCCGGCCGCCCACCCCGACCGCGATCGCCCCCGGCGCGAGCAGCACGACGTCGCCGGCGTCGAGCCGGCGCCGCCCGGCCAGGTGGAGCCGGGTCAGCCTCGCGAACCTCGGATGGTGCCGGTAGACCGTGGCGAGCAGCGCGGCCTCGCGGCGCCGCGGCCCGGCCAGCCCCGCGACGACGACCTGGTCGCCGATGGGCACGCTGGAGTCCCGGCTGAACATCAGGTGCGGCAGCGGGTCGAGGATGAACTCGTGCGGGCCGAGCAGGTCATGGACCAGGCCGCGGCCCGCCCGAAGCTCCCCGCGCGCCAGCCCGGCGACCAGGACGCCGGCCAGGTCCTCGGGAGCCAGCGACTCCAGGTGACCGCGCACGAGCCGCCCTAGCTCGTCACCTAGCGGGGCGCCGCCCAGCGTGCCGGCGATGGCCTCGTCCCTGGCCTCCTGGTACTCAAGCACGTCCTGGAGCAGCCCGGTCACGTACAGGACGTCCGCGCCGCGGGCGCGCAGGACATCGGTGAGCGCGTCGTGCTCCTGCTGCGCCCGGGCGACCCACGGGATTCCCCCGAACGCCAGCCTGCCGCGCGTGCGCGGGGTGACCCGCCGCAGCTCCTCGCCCGGCCTGTGCACGAGCACGCAGCGCAGCGGCCCGATCTCGCTGTCCGTGCCGATGGTGTGGCTCAACGGCCCCCCCGGTGCCCGTCGCCCCCGCGCCCGGCGGCTCCCCTGGGAGTATCACCGGCTGCCGCCCGGTTACGCCTCGCGGGCCGGGCGAGCCGTCACCCCGCGCTCCCCGGCCGGCTGGCCGCCGCCCAGGTCCGCCGGGCCGGGTTCCGCGGGACCACCGGCTCGCCCTCGCCGCGAACGCCCGCGCCACCCGCGTGACCGGGCCGCGGTGCGGGCAGGACCGCCCAGACCGTCAGGCCGGCCCCGTTTGCCCGCACGCCCCAGGTCAGGGACAGGTGAGCGACGATGCCCAGGCCGCGCCCGCCCGGCGAGAACTCCGACGGGTGGCCGACCATGGGAGTGGTCGCGCCGCCGCCATCGCTGACCGCGACCTCGACGCAGGCGCCATCGACATCCCAGGCCACCTCCACCCCGCCGCCGGGAAGCGGGTACGCGTGCAGGATCGCGTTGCTCAGCAGCTCGCTGACCACCAGGGCGGCGTCCCGGACCGCGCCATCGAGCACCCCGGCCGCCCGCAGCTCGTCGGCGAGCACCCGGCGCGCGACCGCGACGCTCGCTGCCGTGCACGGCAGGTGCACCACGCTCGCCGCCCTCACCTCCCGCGCACCCGCCCCGCCGGCCCGGCGGCGGCGCGTCACCGCTGGCGGTCACGTCCGCCGCCGCGGACCGGGAGATGCCCGCCGTGACCTGGCCGGAAACCGGCCCGGCGTGAGGCGCCGGTCACAGCCCGGCCCGGCCCGCGCGCGGCGGCCCGGCCCGGGCGGCCGCATCGCCAGCAGGCACGGGGTTTGCGGCGCCCTGACCCGCCCCTGACCGCCGCGTGACGTAATCGAATCGTTATTGACCGGATGGGGGGCGGCCGGCTCCGTCCCCGGCTCCTCGCCGGGCGCGGTGGCGGGCGCCTCGGGTACAGTCTGCGCCGTGACATCCGCCAGCTCCGGCAGCCTGCGCCGTCCGCCCGGCTTGTCATGAGGACCGTCAGGGCCGGCGTGCCTGGCCAGCTCCTCGATCCCTCCCGCGCCGAGGAGGCGGGGCAGGCGCGGGGCGGCTCGCTGGCCGCCCTGGCCGCCGAGCACGGCCTCAAGCCGAGCGCCCAGCGCCCGGGGCTCGGCACCTACCTTCGCGAGCTCGCGCACCGGTGGAGCTTCATCATGGGCTTCGCCACGGCGCGCAACGTCGCGATGTACACCGAGGCCAAGCTCGGCCAGCTGTGGCAGGTGCTCGCGCCGCTGCTCAACGCCGGGGTCTACTTCCTGATCTTCGGCCTGCTGATCCGCGGCGTCAGCCGCGGCGTGCCTGACTACCTGCTGTTCCTGGTCACCGGCGTGTTCGTGTTCAGCTTCACCCAGCGGGTGTTCATCTCAACCTCCAAGGTCATCACCGACAGCCTGCCGCTGATCCGGGCGCTCCAGTTCCCCCGCGCCGCGCTCCCGCTCGCGTACGTGATGATCGAGCTCCAGCAGCTCGCGCTGTCCATGGCGGTGCTCGTCGTGATGATCCTCGCCAGCGGCCAGCCGCTGGCCTGGAGCTGGCTGCTGGCCGTCCCCGCGCTGGCGCTGCTGACGATGTTCAACGCCGGGCTGGCCTTCTTCGCCGCCCGGACCGGCGCCCGGGTGAACGACTTCGCCCAGCTGCTGCCGTTCCTGATGCGGACCTGGCTCTACCTGTCCGGCGTGATCTACAGCGTGCAGCAGGTGGTGGCCGCCCACTCCCAGCACTACGCCTGGGCGACCACGCTGCTCCAGCTCAACCCGGCCGCGATCTACCTCACCCTGGTCCGTGACTCGCTGCTCGCCTCGCAGCGGGCCAGCGCGTTCGGGGCCAGGCCGTTCGACCCGGCCAGGTGCCAGGCCTGGGCCAGGGACGCCGGCGGGTTCGCGGGCAGGCACCCGTACTACAGCGCCTACTGCCATCCCACGCTGGTCTCCAGCCACCTGTGGCTGTTCGGCGCCGGATGGGCGGTCGTCATGCTGGTGCTCGGCTTCTGGTACTTCTGGCGCAAGGAGGTGTTCTACGGCCGTGGCTGACGCCCAGCCGACCGTGATCGTCGACGACCTGCACGTGGTGTACCGCGTGTACGGTGCCGGCGGCCGGGGTACCGCGTCGACCGCGCTGTTCCGCATCCTCAGGCGCCGGACCCGCCCGGCGATCCGGGAGGTCCACGCGATCCGCGGCATGTCATTCGTGGCCTACCGGGGCGATGCGATCGGGATCATCGGCCGCAACGGATCGGGCAAGTCCACCCTGCTGCGGGCCATCGCCGGGCTGCTCCCGCCGGAGTCCGGCACCGTCTACACCTCCTGCGAGGCGTCGCTGCTGGGGGTGAACGCGGCGCTGCTCGACGACCTCAGCGGCGAGCGGAACGTGGTCCTCGGCTGCCTGGCGATGGGCATGACCAAGAAGGAGATCAGGGCGAAGTTCCACGAGATCGTCGAGTTCTCCGGCGTGGGCGAGTTCATCAACCTGCCGATGAAGAGCTACTCGGCGGGCATGGCATCCCGGCTGCGCTTCGCGATCGCCGCGGCCAAGAGCCACGAGATCCTGCTCATCGACGAGGCGCTGGCCACCGGGGACGCCGAGTTCCGGGTCAAGAGCCACGCCCGGATCGATGAGCTGCGCAGGCAGGCGGGCACGGTGTTCCTCGTCGCCCACGACCTGGAGGAGGTCGAGGACACCTGCAACCGGGTGATCTGGCTGGACAGCGGGAAGATCGTCGAGCAGGGCGAGGACGTGATCGGGATCATCGACCGTTACATCGACGCCTCGGGCGGCGAGAAGGTCGCTAGGGACCCGGTCACCAGGAAGCGGATCAGCGCGCCCGAGCCGGTCACCAGCTGAGCCCGGGAGCGAGCCGGGTTCCCGGGCGGGATCGGCCGCCCGGTCACGGCGTGCCGTCGCCCGGCGGCCGTGGCCTGGGCAGCGCCGGGCGCGGCGACCGGGCCGCCGCCGGGTCCTCGGTGGCCGCGCCGGCGGGCTGCGGCCCGGGATCCCCGTTGGCCGCGCCCGGCGGGACCGCGCCGGCGCGGCACAGGGTCAGCCGCATGATCGTCCCGCCACCCGGGCGCGGCGCCGCGGTCACCTCCCCGCCCTGCGCCCGGGCAAGCTGGCGCACGATGTACAGGCCGAGGCCGATGCCGCCGAAGCGGCGCCGGTCACCTGCCTCGCCCTGGACGAACCGCTCGAAGACCCGCTCGGTGTCGGCGGCGGCGATCCCGATGCCCTCATCGGCCACCGACACCTCGATCAGGTGCCCGGCTGCCCGCGCGGCGACGGTGACCGTCCCGCCGTCCGGGGAGTACTTGAGCGCGTTCTCCAGCAGCTGGCCGAGGATGCCATCGGTGGCGGCCGGGTCCCCGTGCGCCTGCGGCAGGTCCGCGTCGATCTTCGTGGTCACCACGTGCCTGTCGGACAGCGGCCGGAACGCGGCCACCGCGTCCCGTACCACCGCGGCGAGATCGAACGGGCGGTTGCTGACCGTCAGCCGGTTCGCTCCGGCCCGCGAGCCGAGCAGCAGCTGGTCGACCAGCCTGGCCAGGGACTCGGCCCGTTCCGCGATCGTCCGCACCGCGCTGCGCCGGTCGGAGTCGGGCAGGTCGTCCCATCGGTTCGCGAGCGTTCTCGCGAAGCCCTGCACCACGGTGATCGGGGTCCGAAGCTCGTGGCTGGTGGTCGCCAGGAACAGGTCCTTGGCCTCGTCGAGCTCCTTGGCCGCGGTGACGTCGCGGAAATCGACCACCTTCTCGTCCCGGCCTTCGAGGGCAGTGCAGAGCACGCCGACCCAGCGGCCGTTCGCCAGGCGGCAGGTCAGCGTGGCGCCCGGCCCGGGGACGGGGAACGGCGGCGGCGCGCCGATCGCTTCCGCGGCAGGCACTCCGGTCAGCTCCTGGGCCGCGGGGTTCCACTGCCGGACCCTGCCGTCGCCGTCGAGCACCGCGATCCCGTCCGGGCTGCCGTCGATCACCGCCCGCTCGTGCGCGCGCTGCCTGACCAGGTCGGCGAAGGCCGTGGCGTTCGACAAGGCCACGCTGGCGTGCCCCGCCAGCAGCTCGAGCAGCTCGAGGTCGATGTTGCCGGCCTTGCGGCCCGAGTACAGCGCGTAGAGCGCGCCGTAGGGCCGGCCCGCCACGTAGGACAGGCTCAGCGTGATCGTGTGCAGCCCGGGCAGGGCCGACCAGATCAGGTCGTCGAACTTGCCCGTCGGGCCGGTCCGCATCAGCACGCTCTTGCCTGATCGCATCAGCTCGCCCACCAGGCTGGTGGGCAGGTCCGCGGTCCGCCCGCGCAGGTCACCCGGCAGCCCGTCCACGGAGACCAGCCGCAGCCTGTCGCCCTCGATGAGCACGAAGCCGCCCGCGTCCGCCCTGGTCAGCTCCCGCAGGCTCGCGGCGATCCGGTCCAGCACGGCCTCCAGGTCCAGCTCGGCGGTGATGTCGGCGACCACGTCGCCGAGCCTGCGCACCATCCTGGCGCGCTCGGCCATGTAGTGGCGGACCGCGGCGTCCTGGCCGCTGCGGTGGCAGACGCTGATCCAGCCCAGCCACTCACCTGAGGCGCCGGTCAGCGCGCTGGTGTCGATCCGCAGGTCGAGCACCTCGCCTGCCTTGCTGACCCGCCTGGTGGCCAGCGAGACGCTGCCGCCCGCCGCGACCCGCTCCAGCACGGCGCTGTGCTCGGCCCGCAGCTCCCTCGGGATGATGGGCGGCTCGAGCCCCAGCACCTCGGCCGCGCTCCATCCGAACATCCGCTCGGCGGCTGGATTCCACAGGCACACGGCCCGGTCCCGGCCCAGCGCGATGATCGGAGCGGCGGCGCACTCGATCACGGCCCGCGCCGTGGCATCGAGCCGCGCCTGGTCCGACCCCGCGGCCACCGTACGCCTCCGCCACACGCCCCTATGGTCGCACCGGTCGGCGCGTCGCGGCCCCGAATGACAACCAGGCCAGCGGAAGGACGGCGCAGGTCGGGACGGTGCGTGCCAGGATGGCCGCGGACGCGGGAACCGGTCCGGGCGGCGCCGCGTCCAATGGCCATGACAGTCATGCGAGCCAGGCACGCGCTGGCGGCCTGCGCCGTGGCCTGCGCCGTGGCGGCGGCCGGGTGCGGGACGGTGCCCGCGCCTGGCGCAGGCGGGCACGGCGCTGGCGGCACCCCCAGGGCCAAGGTGGATCTGGCGTTCACGCTCAGCGGCTACGGGCACGCCGCTCCCCTGCACCGGACGCTGCGCTGCGATCCGCCCGGTGGCACCGAGCCTCAGCCGGCGGTCGCGTGCCGGGTGCTGCTGCGGCTGAAGCACCCGTTCGCGCCGCTCCCCAAGGGCATCGCCTGCCCGATGATCATTGGCATCGGCGGGCGGATCGTGGTCACCGGCACCTGGTTCGGCCAGCGCGTTCACCGCGTGATCCTCGACGGCGGCTGCGACTTCGGCCTGTTCCACACGGTCAGCACGCTCCTGCGCTGGCCGCCGCCGGCGGCCGGCCCTATTTGAGCAGCCGGGACATGCGCCGGTCGGCCAGCGGCTTGCCCCCGGTCTGGCAGGTCGGGCAGTACTGCAGCGCCGAGTCCGCGAACGACACCTCGCGGATCACGTCCCCGCATGCGGGGCAGGGCTGGCCGGCCCTGCCGTGCACGGCCAGGCCGGCCTTCTTCTCCGCCTTCAGGTCCGCGGCGCGCAGGCCGGCCGAGCGCTCCACGGCCGAGCGGAGCGTGCGCACCATCACCGCGTGGAGCGCGTCCGCCTCCTCCCGGCTCAGGCTCGAGGCCAGCCGGAACGGCGACATCCGCGCGGCGTGCAGCACCTCGTCGGAGTAGGCGTTGCCGATGCCCGCGATGACCTTCTGGTCGCGCAGCACCCCTTTGATCTGGGTCCGGCGTCCCGCCAGCAGCCCGGCCAGCACCTCGGCGGTGAACTCCGGCGCGAGCGGGTCCGGGCCGAGGGAGGCGATGCCCGGCACCTGCCGCGGATCGCGCACCAGGTGGATCGCCAGCCGCTTGCGAGTGCCCGCCTCGGTCAGGTCCAGCCCGGCGCCGTCGGCGAACCGTACCCGGAAGGCCAGCGGCCCCCTTCCCGGCCGCGGCGGGGCCGGCGGAAGCTCATCGCGCCACCGCAGCCAGCCTGCCCGCGCCAGGTGGATGACCAGGTGAAGCGCGCCCCCGCCAGCGCCCGCCGCGTCGCCGGGCGCCACGGCAAGGTCGAGGAACTTCCCGCGGCGGGCGGCACCGGTGACCTCCGCTCCGCGCAGCGCGGCGAGCGGCGGGTCGTAGGTCTTCAGGACGGAGAACTCCGCCACGTCCGCCCGGTCGATGACCCGGCCGACCGCTCGCTCACGCAGGTCCGCCGCGAGGGCCTCAACTTCGGGAAGCTCCGGCACGATACCGATTCTGCCTCAGCCCCGCGGATGCGAGCGCAGCGGCGCGGGAGGCCAGCCGCCGGCCGTGGTGGGCGAGGAGGGATTTGAACCCTCACGTCCTCGCGGACACACGGACCTGAACCGTGCGCGTCTGCCGTTCCGCCACCCGCCCGGGGCACTGGAAGGTTAGCACGCCGCGAGCTATGCCATAGCGCCGATACCATCGAAGGCAGCCGCGGGAGAGGAGGTGCACGGTGGGAGTCCTGCAGCGCTTCGAGAGCCGTCTCCAGGAGATGTACGACGGCGGCTTCGCGCGGGTGTTCAAGTCCGACCTGCAGCCAACCGAGATAGCGGGCGCCGTGCAGCGCGAGATGGACGACCGGGCCGCGATCGTGGCGCAGGGCCGCACCCTGGTGCCGAACGACTTCGTCGCGGAGATCTCGCAGGCCGACTTCGATCGCCTTCAGGTGTTCGCCGACAACCTCGGCATCGAGCTGGCGACCCTGGCCAGGGAGCACGCCCGGGAGCAGGGGTACTCCTTCGTCGGCCCGGTGCGGATCCGCTTCGAGCCCGCGCCCGACCTGGCGGTCGGCACGTTCCGCGTCCGCTCCGGCGTGATCAGGGGCACCACGGTCGAGGACGGCGAGATCCGCCGCCCGGCCAGCGACCTGCCCGTCCCGCAGCAGGGCTTCCCCGGGTCCCCGAGGCTGCTCGTGTCCGGCTCCGAGCCGGGGGGCGCCACCTCGCGGACGTTCCCGCTCACCTCGCCGCTGACCATCCTCGGCCGCGGCACCGACTGTGACCTGCGCCTGGTCGACCAGGGGGTCTCCCGGCACCACGCCGAGATCCGGGTGGAGGACGGCGACGTCGTCCTCGTGGACCTCGGATCCACCAACGGCACGTTCGTGAACGGGCAGCCGATCCGGAGGGTGTCGCTGACCGATGGTGCTCGCGTTACCCTTGGCCGCACGACCCTGGTGTTCCGCCGGGATCCCGCCTACTGAGGAACAGGAAGACCGCCAGGAAGTCCGTGACGCCGCGGCCGACGCACACGCCGACGAACGCCTACGGCTGCCGGCTACCGAAGGACTCAATGACCTGATGAACCCGCTCACCCTCGATCTGCTGAAGCTGGCGTTCCTCGCCGTGCTCTGGCTGTTCGTCATCGCCGCGGTGGGGGTGGTCAGGACGGACCTGCTGGATCAGCCCGCGTCGCCGCGCAAGCAGCGCCGCGCCGCGCGCCGCGCGCCGCGCTCCGCGCGGCCGGCCGGGCCGGCCAGGCCCGCCCGCCCGGTCAGGCCCGGGCGCGGCACCCCGAGGGTGCTGCTGGTCACCAGCGGCGATCTCGCCGGCACCACGATCGAGCTCGGCGACCAGCAGATCACCATCGGGCGGGCCGCGGACGCCACGCTCGTGCTGACCGATGACTACGCCTCCAGCCGGCACGCCAGGCTGTACCCGCAGAACGGCACCTGGATCGTCGAGGACCTCGGCTCCACCAACGGGAC
>JAJPIV010000083.1 GCA_021324595.1 Actinomycetota bacterium
GGCGGCGGCCAATGGGGCGGCGGCCAATGGGGCGGCGGCCAATGGGGCGGCGGCCAATGGGGCGGCGGCCAATGGGGCGGGAGCCCGCCCGCATGACCGGCCACTCCGGCCGCGCGCCGGGCGGCGCGCCGCTGGCGCCCTCTGGTCCCGCCGCGAGGGCACGCGTCAGGGCCGGGCTCGCCCCGGCGTGCGCGGCGGCCGCCGCCGCGGTGAGCACGGCGGGGCACGCTGCGGCCGGGCCGGTCGGCCGGCGGGCCGGGCAGCGCCTGGCCAGGCGGGAGCTGTCCGAGGCGAGCATCCCGCAGCGGATTTTCGGCGCGCTGCTCCGGCTGTTCAGCGATGCCAGCCACGCGCTGGGCGGCGGATGGGCCGGCGTGGTCGCGCTCGCCGTCCTCAGCGTGCTCGGCGTGACCGTGATCGCGTTCTGGCTGCGGCCCGCCCTGAGACGGCGCGCCGCCCGGGGCCCGGTCCTGGCCGGTCCTACCCGGACCGCCGAAGGGCACCGGCGCGAGGCGGCCCGCCTCGCGGCCGCCGGGGACCATGCCGCCGCGATCGTCGAGGGAGTCCGGGCGATCTCGGTCGAGCTCGGGCAGCGCGGGATCCTGCCCCCCAAGCCGGGCCGGACCGCGGGTGAGCTGGCCGCCGAGGCGGGCCGGGAGCTCCCGGCCCTCGCGTCCAGCCTCCGGGTGGTCGCTCGGATCTTCGACGACGTGCGCTACGGGGGCCGCGAGGGAACGCCGGCGGGCTACCTGGCCGTCACCGAGCTTGACGCCGCCGTGCGGGTCACCGGCCGCCCGGCCCGCGCGCCCGGGCCGCGCACGGCGGCCACCGGACCGGGGACGCCGCTTTGACCCGGCTGGCCGCCGCGCCGGACGGGCGCGCCCGGGGCACCGCAAGCCGACGGGGCGCGCGGCGCGCCGGGAGCGGGCCCGGCGCGGGCACGGGGACCGCAGGCGGGCCCGCGCGGCGCCCTGCGACCGGCCGCGGCACGTCGCGGCGGCTCGGGCGGTGGCGGCTGCCGTTGACGCTCATCGCCCTGATCGTGCTCGGCGGCACCGCGATCGCGCTGCTGGCCTCGCCGGCGCGGCCCAACTCCTACCTCGACCCGGCCAGCACCGCGCCCAGCGGGGCGAACGCGCTCACCGACCTTCTCGGCGAGCGGGGCGCCGCCGTCATCCGCGCCTACAACCCGGCAGACGCGCTCGCCGCCCTCGTGCCCGCCACGGCCGGGCGGGCCGGGCTGGTCGTCACCAGCCCAGGCCTGCTCACCCGGCGGCAGCTGCGGTCGCTGGCCCGGGCCGACGCCGACCTGCTCCTGGTCGGCGCGGATGGGCCGGCCCTGGCCCTGCTCGCCCCCGGCGTGCGAGTGGCGCGGGCACGTCCGGCGCCGCCGGCCCTGGCCCGGCCGCGGTGCGCGCTCGCCGGCGCCCGGGTCGCCGGCTCCGCCGACGTCGGCGGCCTCACCTACGCCACCGCTCGCCCCGCGACCGGGTGCTACCCGCTCGGCGGTCACCCGTGGCTGGTCCGGTACGCCATCCCCGGCCGGGCCATCACGGTGGTCGGCGGCGGGGGCCCGATGACCAACGTCCGGCTGGCCCGCGGCGGTGACGCCGCGCTCGCGCTCAACCTGCTCGCCGCTGACCGGCGCGTCGTCTGGCTGACGCCCGAGCCCGCGGCCACCGGGCCGGCCACGGCAGGCCCGCCCGGCAGGCCCGCCCTGATCCCTCCCGCGGCGTGGCTCGCCGCGATCCAGCTCGGGATCGCCGCTCTGCTTGCCGCTGCCTGGCGGGCGCGCCGGTTCGGGCCGCTGATCAGCGAGCGGCTGCCCGTCGTCGTCCGCGCCTGCGAGACCGTCGAGGGACACGGCAGGCTCTACCGGGCTCGGCGGGCCAGGGATCGCGCGGCGGCGGCGCTGCGCGAGGCTGCCCTGGCCAGGCTGCGCCCCGCCCTCGGGCTGCCCCGGAACGCGCCTGCCCCGGCCGTGGCCGGCGCGCTGGCCGACCGGACGGCTCTGAGCCGGCGCCTGGTCGCCGCGCTGCTGTGCGGCCCGGCTCCGGCCAGCGACACGGATCTGGTCCGCCTCGCCCGTAACCTGGACGACCTGGAGAAGGGAGCGCGTTCACCGTGACCGCCGACGTCCCGGCAGCCACCGGGTCAGCGCAGCCGCGGCACGGCCCGCGGCAGGAGCACGCCCGGGAGGCGGCCACTCCCGGGCCGCCCGCGGCCCGGTCGCCCGCCGCAGGGTCAGCCCCGGCGCGGCCAGCCTCGGGAGCCGCCGGCCCCCGCGAGGCCCTTGCCGCGGTCCGGGACGAGGTCGGCAAGGCCGTCATCGGCCAGGAGCCGGTCGTCAGCGGGCTGCTGATCGCCCTGATCTGCGAGGGCCACGTGCTGCTCGAAGGCGTCCCGGGCGTCGCCAAGACGCTGCTGGTGCGGGCACTGGCCGCGGCCCTGTCGCTGGACGGCAAGCGCCTGCAGTTCACGCCCGACCTGATGCCGGGTGACGTGACAGGATCGCTCGTCTACGACGCGCGGACCGCGCGCTTCGAGTTCCGCGAGGGCCCGGTCTTCACGAACCTGCTGCTCGCCGACGAGATCAACCGCACGCCGCCGAAGACGCAGGCCGCGCTGTTGGAGGCGATGGAGGAACGGCAGGTCTCGGTGGACGGCACTCCGCGGCCCCTGCCCGTCCCGTTCCTGGTCGCGGCCACGCAGAACGCGGTCGAGTACGAGGGCACCTACCCGCTGCCCGAGGCTCAGCTCGACCGGTTCCTGCTCAAGCTCACCGTGCCCCCGCCAGAGCGCGCGGACGAGATCGCGATCTTGGCCAGGCACGCGGCCGGATTCGACCCGCGCGACCTCACCGCGGCCGGCATCGGCCCGGTGGCGGGCCCGGCGGACCTCGCGGGAGCCAGGCGCGCCGCCCGGGACGTCCGCGTGTCACCGGAGGTGACCGGCTACATCGTCGACGTGTGCCGGGCCACCAGGAGCGCCCCCGCCCTGCGCCTTGGCGCTTCCCCCCGCGCCGCGACCGCGCTGCTGGCGACGAGCCGCGCATGGGCCTGGCTGAGCGGGCGGGACTACGTGACGCCCGACGACGTCAAGGCGCTCGCGGGCCCGGCGCTGCGCCACCGCATCCAGCTGCGGCCAGAGGCGGAGCTGGACGGCGCGACGCCGGACGGCGTGCTGCGCGGCCTGCTCGCCGCTGTCCCCGTGCCGCGATGACACTCACCGGGCGGGTGGCCGCCGCCGCGCTGGCCGGCGCTCTCGCCGTGCTCGCGTTCGGCTCGGTGACCGCCCTGGCGATCGTGAACGGGATCCTCGCGCTCGCTGTCGCCGCCGACCTGGGGCTCGCCGCGAGCCTGGCGGGAGTGCGGGTGACCCGTTCCGGTGCCACCGCCATCCACCTCGGCGAGCAAGGCACAGTGACGATCGCCGTCGCCAACGACGGCCGCAGGCGCCTGCGCGGGGCCGTGCGGGACGGCTGGCGACCGAGCGCCGGGGCGCTCCCGGGCCGCGCGCCGGTCGATGTGCCCGCGGGCAGCCGCGCGCTGCTGACCACCACCCTCACCCCGGTCCGCCGCGGCGACGTGGCGGGCGGTCCGGTGACCGTGCGCTCGCTCGGGCCGCTCGGCCTCGCGGGCCGCCAGCGCTCGGTGAGCGCGCCGTGGACGGTCCGGGTGCTCCCCGCGTTCCCGAGCCGCAGGCACCTGCCCGCCAGGCTCGCCAGGCTCGCCGTGCTCGACGGCCAGCGCCGCACGATCCTGCGCGGCCAGGGGAGCGAGTTCGACTCGCTGCGCTCCTATGTGCTCGGCGACGACGTCCGGTCGATCGACTGGCGATCCTCGGCCCGCCGCGCCGACGTCCTGGTCCGCACCTGGCGGCCGGAGCGGAGCCGGCGGATCGTGCTGGTGCTCGACACCGGCCGGGGATCCGCCGGCCGGGTCGGCCACATCACCCGGCTGGATGCGGCCATGGACGCGACGCTGCTGCTCGCGGCGCTCGCGGTCCGCGCGGGTGACCGGGTGGACCTCATCGCCGCAGACCGCCGGGTGCGCGCACGGGTGGTGGGCGTGGGGCGGGACACCACGCTCGCCTCGTTCGCCCGCGACCTGGCACCGATCGAGCCCGACCTCACCGAGCCGGACATGGCGCTGCTGGTCGCGGCCACCCTGACGGCGGCCAGCCGGCGCTGCCTGGTCGTGCTGTTCACCGATCTCAACCCCGCCGCCGTCGAGGAGGGGCTGCTGCCGCACCTGGGCCTGCTCACCACCCGGCACCAGGTCGTCCTCGCGGCCGTCGCCGACCCAGCGGTCGAGCGCCTGGCGGCTGGCCGGGATGACGCCGCCGCCGTTTACCACGCCGCCGCGGCGGCAGCGGCGATGGCCCGGCGTGCCCGGACGGCGGAGCTGCTCAGGGCCCACGGCGCGCAGGTCATCGACGCCACGCCCGCGGGCCTGGCGCCCGCCGTGGCCGATGCGTACCTCGGCCTGAAGGCCGCCGGGCGGCTGTGAGCTGGCGCGGCCGGCCGCGCCTCACCCCGCGACCGGCTGGATGTCGGGCGCCTCGGCGATGTCCCCGGCGTGGCCGCCGGCCACCGCCCGCCGCCCGAGGAGGATCACCCATCCGACGAATGCCGCCTCGGCGGCCCCGCCGATCCCGATCCTCGCCCAGGCGGGCAGCGGCGACGGGGTGACGAAGGCCTCGATCGCCCCGGACACGGCGAGCACCGCGACCAGGCCGATGGCCACGCTGAACATCGCCCTGCCCTCCTCGGCCAGCGCCCGGGACCGCGGCCGCGGGCCGGGGTCGATGACCGTCCAGCCGAGCTTCATGCCCGCCCCGGCCGCCAGGAAGACCGCCGACAGCTCCAGCATCCCGTGCGGCAGGATCAGTGACCAGAACTCCCCGGCGCGCCCGTTCGCGATCATCAGCCCGCCGACCACGCCGCCCCAGCTCGCGTTGGAGTACAGCACCAGCGGGATCGGCAGCCCGAGCAGCAGCGCGAGCGCCACGGTCCCGGCGGCGATCAGGGCGTTGTGGGTCCAGACCTGCGCGGCGAACGACGGGGCGGCGTACGCCGAGTAGTAGTGCCGGAAATCGTGGCGGACCAGCTGCCGCGCCACCGAGCGCGGCAGCAAGCTCGCCTGGAGGGCGGGCGAGTGCGCGACCTGCCAGCCGGTCAGCACGGCGACCAGGATCGACGCTGCCGCGCTCGCCAGCCACCACCAGCGGGCCCGGTAGGCGGCCGCCGGGAACGACACGGCGGCGAACCGGCCGATCGCCTCCCAGCCGGACGAGTGCGCGCCGTTCACCACCGACCGCGCCCGGGCGACCTGAGCGGACAGGCGCGCGGCGAGCGCCGGGTCGAGCCCGGCCGCCTGCACCGCCGCCAGGTGCGTGGCGACCCGCTGGTAGAGGGCGACGAGCTCGTCGATCTCCGCTCCGGACAGGCGCCGCCGCCGGGCGAGGCGATCGAGCCTGGCCCAGTCCTGCCGGTGCCGCGCGGCGAACGCGTCGAGGTCCACGTCCGGAGGCTACCGGCCGGATGCGCCGGTACGCTGGGCCGGGAGCAGGCGGCGTGACCCGGCCCGGCGTGACCCGGCCCAGGAGGAAGCGATCCAGATGGCTGAGGTGGTGACCGGGGAAGCCGTCGTCCTGGACCTGCAGGTCGCCAGGTTCCCCGGCCGGGTGCTCGCGCTCCTGCTTGACCTGCTCGTCCAGGTGCCGGTGCTGGTGCTCGCGGAGTTCCTCGTCTACTGGACGGCCGCCGGCCACCATGACCCGGCGGCGGCCGCCGCGGCCGGGGCAGTCGTCTACGCCGTCGTCGTGATCGGCTATCCGCTCGCGTCCGAGACCCTCACCCGCGGCAGGACGCTCGGGAAGATGGCCCTCGGCCTGCGGGTGGTCAGCGACGACGGCGGGCCGGTCAGGTTCCGGCAGGCGCTGGTCCGCGCGCTGGCCGGGGCGTTCGTCGAGATCTGGCCGCCGGTCAGCCTCATCGGGGGCATGCCCGCGGGCCTCATCGCGTCGATGATCTCCTCGCGCGGCAAGCGCCTGGGCGACCTGTTCGCCGGTACGTTCGTGCTCCAGGAACGGGTGCCGGCGCGCCCCGAGCTCGCGCCCGGCCTCGCCGGGATCGCCCCGTGGCTCCAGCAGTGGGCGGCCCACGCCGAGGTCGCCATGCTCTCCGAGCAGACGGCGGCGGCGGCGAGCGGGTTCCTGCGCCGCCTTCCCCAGCTGAGGCCCCAGGCCAGGGAGGCGCTCGGCACCCAGCTCGCAGCCGCCGTCGCCGCCCAGGTCAGCCCGCCGCCACCGCCCGGAACCAGGGCGGTCGACTACCTCGCTGCGGTGCTCGCCGTCCGCCGCCAGCGCGAGGCCGCCCGGGCGGACGCCGGCCCGGGCGCGGGCACCGGCACGGCGCCGGCCCCTGTGCCCGCGGTGCCGGGAACGGCCGCCGGGGCCGACCGGGCGGTCATGCCAGGTGCCGCCCCGCCGGACGAGGGCCGGGCAAGCGGGCCCCGGTTCGCCCCGCCCGCCTAGCCGCGGGCCGCCGCCACGCGACCGCCCGCGAGGCCGCGCGCGTCACCGGTCACTGCCCGGCATCCTCGGCCTGAGCCGGCGCAGCGAGGAACGGGGCCACGAGGTCGCCGGTCGCCGTGAGCATGATCGCCATCCCCTCTTTCACCGGGACGTCATGGACCGAGTAATGCTGCTGGCCCGCCGCGGTCGCGGCCGTCAGCGTCAGCAGCCCCTGCCGGCGCTGGAACCAGCTCTGGCGGACCCGCCAGCCGACGATCGCGCCGACGTCGAGGACGCTGCGGCGCCGGACCAGGCTGCCGGTGCTGGTCATCAGCCAGCGCCCGGCGATCCGGTGGCCCAGGTTCCGGTACCGGTCGGCCGCCAGTGCGAGCGCGGCGGGGCCGAGAGCCAGCGAGGCGACCGCCATCCAGGGCGGGCCGTGCCGCAGCCAGGCCGCGACGTCCACGGCGACGGCCAGCGCCGCGGCGCCGCCGATGGCCCGCGTGTAGCGGCGCCGCCTGGCCGCCGGCCCGTGCGGCCGCGGCCGGGCCGAGCACAGGCTGGCGGGCGCGCCGAGCACCCGCTCCGCCACGAGCAGCGCGACCTCCCGTGGCGCGGGGGGCAGCAGCACCGCGCCCTCGCGCTCGGCCCCGCGGCCCGCCTGGAGGCCGGTGGTGATGGCGATGCAGCGCGCCCCCCGCGCGGCGCGCAAGAGCAGCGGCTCGCTGATCTCGACGCCGCGCAGCCTGGTCTTCGCGATCGTCGTCGCCCGGATCGACAGCAGCCCGCGGGTCACCCGGAGCGTGCCGCCATCATGCTGGGCGAGGCGGAACCGCCAGAACACCGTCACGTAGCCGGCGAGCGCGATCAGCGCGTACCCCGCCAGGGCCACGGCGATCCCGACCAGCAGCCGCTGCGCGAAGGACAGCGCCGCGAGATCTCCGACGAGCCGGCGGGCCGGCCCGGTCCTGACCAGGTTGACGTCGGTCGCGCTGGTGACCTGGACCACGGACCCGAGCAGGACGCCGAGCACCACCAGGCCGGTCATCGTCAGGGGCGCGAAGCGCAGCCAGCTGGCCCGCAGCCGGACGATCTCATGGCCCTCCGGCGGGGCCGCCCGGTCCGCAGGCGCCGGCACGCCGGCCGGGAGCAGCACCGCCCGCAGCTTCTCAGCCACCGGCAGGGACAGGCCGTCGAGATGCAGGCTCTCGCTGCCACGCAGGTCATTGCGCCCCGTCCCGATGCTCAGGCGGCAGATCCCGAGCATCCGGTGGAGCAGGTGCGCGCTGATGTCCACGGTCCTGACGCGGTCCCGGGCGACTGACATCACCTTCTGAGTGACCAGGCCGCGCCGCAGGTAGACCCGCTCCGGGGTGATCAGGTACCTCGTCGTCGCCCAGTGCACCAGCCCGGTCACCACCGCGGCCGCCGCGGCGATCACGCCCCAGATCAGGCCGCCGCCGGTCTGGGCATGCAGGATCAGCAGGCCGGCCAGCAGCGGGACAAGCCTGACCAGGTCGCTGAGCGGGCGCACGACCAGGGCGCGGGGGCTGAGCCGCTGCCAGCGGGCTCCGCCGGCGCCGGCCGCTCGCTGGCCGCAGGCGCTGCCCTCCCCCGGCAGAACCTCCCCCGGCAGAACCTCCCCCGGCCGCACCCCCCCCGCCACCACCCCCCCCCGCCAGACGCCCCCCGCGCGGCAGGCCCCCGCCCCACC
>JAJPIV010000084.1 GCA_021324595.1 Actinomycetota bacterium
GCCGGGATCCCGGCACGGCGGGCGGGCCGGCGGCCCCGGGCGGGCCGGCGGCCTCCAGCGCCTGGACGACCGCGGCCAGCGACCGCTGGCCGACCCGCACCGGGCGGCGCCGCCAGTCACGGTAGCTGACCATGACGCCAAGCTCCCGGGCACGGCTGGCCAGGCGCTCGTCGGTCATCACCCCATGATCGCCCCTCGCCCGGCTCGCCGGGCCCGGTAAGCCGCCACGTGCTGCCTGTTCCCGCAGGTCCGGGAGTCGCAGTAGCGGCGCGACCGGTTCCGCGACAGGTCGATGAAGACCGCCTCGCACCCCGGGGCGGCGCACGTCCTGATCCGGTCCCCCTGCCCCGCCACGACGAGCTCGGCCAGCGCCATCGCGCAGTGCGCGGCGATCCGGTCGGCCAGCGGCGCGGTCGCCCGGCTCACGTGCAGGTGCGGCCCGCGGCCGTCGTGGGAGACGATCCTGGGCACCGCGCCGGCCTCGGCGAGCAGCGCGTTCAGCCCGGCGATGGCGGTCGGCTGGTCGCCCGCAGCGCAGGACCGGCAGATCGCGTCCAGGCGGCCGCGGAACTCGCGCACCCGGGCCAGGTCGCCGGCCCGCGCGGCGGCGGGATTCTCGACCCGGTGCCGCCGGGCGAACGCGACGACGTCCCGGAGCGTCTCCAGCGATTCGCCCCGCCCGGCGCCGCCCGCGACGACCCGGCCGGTGTTGATCAGGTCGGCGCACTCGCCGAGCGCCTCGGTCAGGTCCGCTCCGAAGCCCACGCGCTCCTCGCCATTCCAGGCCCCCGGTTGCCGTGGCCTTGATGCGCCGGCATCCGGCCCGGCGCGGCCGGCGCGCCCGCGTATCCTGGCGGGGTGACAGTACCGTACTCGCCTACGGTCATGACAGGCAAGGACGGCGCCGGGCCGCCCGGCGCCGCTTCCCGCGGCCCGGGCCGGCCGGTCGTGCTGGCGGGCGTGGGCGCCGCCACGATCTCATCCTCGGCGGTGCTCGTGGTGCTCGCCCACGCCAGCGCGGTCAGCACCGCGTTCTACCGGTCGGCGCTCGCGCTCCCGCTGCTCGCGGCGCTCGCCGTGGCCGAACGCCGGCGTCACGGCCTGAGGGCCAGAGCCCAGCGGCTCTGGGCGGTGGCGGCGGGCGTGTTCCTCGCCGCCGACCTGATCCTGTGGACGCACGCGATCGCCGACGTCGGCGCCGGGGTGGCGACCGTCCTCGGGAACCTCCAGGTGCTGTTCGTGGCCGGCTTCGCCTGGCTGGCCTGGGGGGAGCGGCCGGGCCGCGCGGTCGTCCTGGCGCTGCCGGTGGTCACGCTCGGGGTGGTGCTGGTCTCCGGCCTGATCGGCGGGCACGCGGCGGGGCTGCACCCGCTCGCCGGGATCTGGTACGGCATCGGCACATCCCTCTCCTACGCCGGCTTCCTTCTGGCGCTGCGCAGATCCTCGGCCGGCTCGGCCCACACGGCCGGCCCGGTGGCGGACGCGACCGCGGGGTCGGCGCTCGCCTCGCTGGCCTACGGCGCCGCGTTCGGCGGCCTGGCGCTCCACCCGGCCTGGCCGTCGCTCGGCTGGCTGGCGCTGCTGGCACTGCTCAGCCAGACCGCCGGCTGGCTGCTGATCGCGTCGTCGCTGCCGCGCCTGCCCGCGGCGGTCTCCTCGCTCATGCTGCTGCTGCAGCCCGCCGCATCGCTCGGGCTGGCCGCCGCGGTCCTCGGCGAGCGCCCGTCCCTGCTCCAGATCACCGGAGCCGCCCTCACCTGCGGCGGGGCTCTGATGGCGAGCCTGGCCGCGACCCGGGCGGCCGGCCCTGCCGCGCCGGCCGCGCTGGTCAGTCGCGCGCCGGGCGAGGGGCCAGGGCCCGGCCCAGCCACAGGCCAGCCAGCCCCTGGAGCACGCTGACCGCGATCGTCAGCCCGATTCCGGCGACCGCCCGCGCCGGCAGGCCTGCCAGCACGGCGATCTCCCGGGCCGCCGGAAGAGCCGGATTCCCCAGCAGGGCGAGCGCCCAGAGCGCCAGCCCCCAGCCAAGGCTGGTCACCAGGATCACGCACGGCACGCTCGCCCGGGGGCGCCAGTCCCCGGCGCGGGCCGCCAGGCCGGCCGCGACCCCGGCGGCGAACGGCGAGAACCACCAGCCGGCCAGCGCTCCGACGGCGACCAGGATAGTGGCCGCGACGGCCGCCAGCAGCCAGGCGGAGGCGGGCCCCGGGTGCCGCGGCCGGCTGAAGCCCGGCGCGAGCGGCCGGGGCGGCCCCGCCCGCTCGGTCCCCTGCCCGGCGGCGCTCCCGAGCCGGTAGGCGCCGGGCTTGCCGAGGCGCTTCGCCTCCGACCGGCTCACCGGCTTGTGGATCATGGCCTGAGGTCCCACCGGACCGGGCCGTCGGCCGCGGCCCCCGCGGCCGGAAGCCGCAGGTAGCGGCCGGCCCGCCAGCCGGCCAGGAGGTCGGCGTGCCAAGGCGAGGCGGGATTCTCGCTCTGGCCGCCGGGGAAGCAGGCCAGCGCCGTCACCGGCAAGGCGCGCCCGGGGCCGCCCCCCGCGCCCGCCCGGGCGCGCCCGGCCCAGCGGACCACCAGGCGCAGGTCCGGGCCGGCCGCCGAGGCCGGCGTCCCGTCGGCGGCGTCCGCGCTCCACGGGTCGCCGCCGGCGGGCGCCGGCCCGTACCCCTGCGCGGCCAGGGCGCGGCCCGGGCCGCCCGGGCCGGCGAGCCCGAGCGCCAGGGGGGCGAGCGGCGCGATCTCGTCGGCGTGGAGCCGCGCCCACGCCCAGGCGGACGGCGGGCCGCCGAGCACCGCGCCCAGGCGGCCGACCGCCGCGGCGAACGCCGCGCGGATCACCGTGCCCGCCGGGCGGGCCGGCCCGCCCGGCGGGCTGAACGCCGGGGAGGACGGGTCGGTGAGCGTCCACCGCGCCAGTACCTCGTCGAGCCCGCCCTGGCTGGGCGAGATCCCCAGGCCCGCCGGGTCCAGGCGGACCGGGACCCGGGCGCGCGCCCACCATGGTCCGAACGTCGCCGCCAGGTACCGCGACCAGAACTCCCACCAGATCGCCGCCCCCGCCGACCCCCGGCTCATCGCCCGGTCCCAGCGGCGCAGCAGCCCGGCCGCCTCCCGCTCCGCCGGGGCGAGCCGGGCCCGGCGCAGCGCGGCGAGCACCCGCGGCACGACCCGGACCGCGAGCCCGTCGGTGAGGCCGGCCTGGATCGCGGCGGCGCGTTCCGGGGTGATGCGCCGCGCCCGGCTCAGGGCCGCCAGCTCCCACCCGGCGGCGAACCCCGGATCCGCGCCGGCCGGCGCGCCGAGGAAGTACGGGTAGGCGGCCCCGGCCGGGGGCTGGCCGGCCGCGACGATCACGTGGGCGGCCGGGTCGTAGGCCCGCGGCAGCGCACCCGGCGGGATCACCCCGGCCACGTCGCAGCAGCCGGTGCCGGGCAGCGGGAGCCAGTCCGCGCCGCGCGCGACGACCGGCACGTCGCCGGCCAGGACCTCGCCGATGTTGCCGTGGCCGTCGGCGTAGGTGAACTCCGCGGCCGGGGCACGCCAGCTGGCCAGCGCCGCGCGGAACCCGGCGAATCCGGTTGCCGCTCCGATCGCGCCGAGGACCGCCAGGTCGGGCGAGGGCACGTTGCCCATCCAGTCCACGGAGATCGCCTGGCCGCCGGGCGCATGGCCGAGCACCGGCCCGTGCACGGTGAGGGCGACGGTCAGCGCGCGCGGCGGGCCGCCGCGCACCGGGATCGTGTAGCGGATCCGCGCCATCGGCCGCCACCGGCCTCGCCAGAGGTACTCCCCCGGCCGGGCCGGGCTGGTCCGCTCGGCGTAGAAGACCGCCGACTGGACCGGCGCGGCCGCCAGCGACCAGGAGATGAACGGGTTGTGGCCGATCAGGACGGCGGGCAGGCCGGGCACGCTCAGGCCGGCCACGTCGTAGCCGGGCGCCGCGACCGCGACCGCGTACCACGGCGACGGCAGCGTCCACGGCAGCTGCACCGCCGCGGCGAGCAGGGCGCCGCCGCCGGCCTTCGGCCCGTTCACCGCCCAGCCGCCGCCCGGCGGCGCGGGCTGCAGCCCGGGGGGCAGCGCGGTCGCCGCGCGGAGCACGCTGGCCGCCGCGGCGGCGACGGCCGGCGGGGGGCCGGCGAGGGGAACGAGCCGCCCGCCGGGCCGGCGGCCGGGGGACGACGGCGTGCCGGCGCCCGCCGCCGGGCCCCCGGGCGCCGCCGTCACGGTCATCGCCGTGGCCACCGGCGCGACGCCACGGTAGGCCTGGCGGCCGGCGTCCCAGGGGCGCTGCCCGGCCGCCGGGATGACCGAGAGCCACGCCGCGGCCCGGCGGACGCCGAGCGAGCGGGCCAGCACGGCATCGCCGAGCGGAGCGGTGCCGAACCCGAGCCGCTGGGTCAGCTCGCCCTGGACCGCGAGGCTGTCCACCGGGGTCCACCGCGCCGGGTAGACGCCGGCCAGCGCGAACGCCGCCGGCCAGTCCCCGGCCGCCCGGGCGCGGGCGAGGTAGTCGTTGACGCCGCGGGCGTAGGCGGCGAGCATCCGGGCGGCGAGGCTGGCCTTCGGCATCAGCCGCCACTCGCGCCGCGCGGTGCGCAGCAGGCCGAGCCGCAGCTCGAACTCGTCGGAGGCGACCGCGCCCGGCCCGGCCAGCTGGGCCAGGCGCCCTTCGGCGAGCCTGCGCTCGAGGTCCATCTGCTCCAGCCGGAACGCGGCGTGGACGTAGCCCAGGGCGAGGGCGGCGTCGCCGGCGCTCGCCGCGTCTATGGTCGCGGTGCCGTGGGGGCCGAACGAGACCAGCGCGGGCCGGGCCAGGCCAGGCAGCCGCAGCTCCTGCGAGGCCGCCCGCGCGCCGGCGGCCCACGCCCACGCTCCGTGCCACGGGTCGAGCGCCGGGCCGAGGGCTGGGAGGCGGCCGGCGCCGCCCGCGCAGACCGCGAGGACGACCGCCGACGCGGCCGCGGCCGCGACGGCGTTCCCCGTCCGGCGCACCGGCCGCCAGCGGCCTCGACCACGCACGGCCACCTCCGGACCCCCGCTCCCCCGGCACTGCCCAAGCCGCGGCTAGCAGTGCATCGTAGCTAGCTTGCTACTTTGCGTAGTGAGCTGAGACGATGGTAGGGCTGCGCGGGGCGCCCGCGGGGCCGGTCGGCGCGATCAGCCGCGCGGCGCCGCCGGCTGCGCGGGGCTACCAGGCCGGCGGATGCCGGTCCCGCCACGGGCGGGCGGCCTCGAGCTGCGCGGACAGCTCGATGAGGGTGGCCTCCTCGCCGATCCGGCCGGCGAGCATGACGCCGATCGGCAGGCCATCGGCGTTCCAGTGCAGCGGCAGCGTCACCGCCGGCTGCCCGGAAATGTTGAACAGCGCGGTGAACGGGGTGAAGCGCTTCTGGCGCTCGAAGTTCTCCGCGGGCTCCACCTCGTCGAACCAGCCCACCGGCACCGGCGGCAGCGCGAGCGTGGGCGTGAGGAAGGCGTCGTAGGCCCGCAGCCGGGCCAGCGCGGTCCGCACCGACGCCTGCAGGTAGGCCTCGGCGAAGATCAGCTCGGCCGCCTTGACCTCGAAGCCCCGCCGGCGCAGGTACCGGGTCAGGGGCAGCAGGTCGTCCTCCCGGGCCGGATCGACCGGGGCGAGCGTGGCCATCGAGTACCAGAGCACCTCGAACATCGGCACCGCGTCCTCGCCGAACGGCAGGTCGACGTCCTCGACCTCGTGGCCGAGCTCGGCGAGCAGCTTGCTGGCCTGCTCGTAGGCGGCCGCGCAGTCCTCGTGGACGACCGCCCCGGGCACGACCGGGCGCACGGAGCGGCCGATCCGGAGCCTGCCCGGCTCGCGGCAGGCGTGGGCCAGGAACGTCTCCCCCTCCGGCAGCGGGGGTAGGGTGTACATGTCCCCCGGGTAGTTGCAGGTCATCACGTCGAGCAGGAGCGCTGCGTCGGCCACGGTGCGGGCGATCGGCCCGTCGGTCGACAGGCCCGACAGGTCCGGCATGAGCGGGCCGCCGGAGATCCGGCCACGGCTGGGCTTGATGCCGAACAGCCCGCACACGCTCGACGGGATGCGGATCGACCCGCCGCCGTCGCTGCCCTGCGCGGCGGGGGCGAGCCCGGCCGCGACCGCCGCCGCCGCGCCGCCGCTCGAGCCCCCAGCCGACCGGGACGGGTCCCAGGGCGTCCGGGCCGGCGGGCCGATCCGGGTCTCGGTGTAGCAGGGAAGGCCGAACTCCGGGGTCGCGGTCTTCCCCGTGATCACGATCCCGGCCTTGCGCAGCTCGGCCACCACGTAGTCGTCCTCGGTCGGCACGTTGTCGGCGAAGACCGTGCTGCCGAGCGTCATGCGGACGCCCGCGACCATGTTCAGGTCCTTGATCGGGATCGGCACGCCGAGCAGCGGCGGCGTGCCGCCGCCGCTGCGCCGCGCCTCGCGCGCCGCCCGCTCGGCGGCGGCCGCCTGCTCCCTGGCCAGGTCGGCGGTCACGGTGTAGAAGGCGCCGGTCTGCGCGTTGAGCCGGTCGATCCGGCCGAGGTAGTGGTCGGTGATCTCGACCGGCGACAGCTCGCCGCTTCGGATCGCCGCGGCCTGCTCGAGGACGGTCATGTCGTGGATCTCGGTCACGCTACTGAACAGTAGGCCCCGGGTCCGGCACCGTCCAGACCGGGGCCGGGACGCGCCCGGGCCGGGGCCGGGACGCGCCCGGGCCGGGGCAGGCACCGCGGCCGGCCGGAGAGGCCGGGCAGCCCGGCGCCATGTTCACCGGGACGGTTTCGGCTACGCTCGGGATGTGGGCTCGCAGGCACAGGACCCGCCGGATCAGGGGCCCGCGGGCGCGCAGCAGGAAGAGCCGGCGGGAGGCGCCGGGCCGGCCGCGGGCGTGCCCGCCGGGCCGTTCACCCCCGGCCCGCCCGGCCCGGCCGCCGCACCGGATCCGCGGCCCGCCACCCGGCCGCCGTCACGGCCGCCCGCGCAGGGCCGGAGGCCGTTCGCCGCCGCGGGCGGCCTGCCCGCCCTGCCGATCGTCAGCAAGCCGCTGATCAGCCCGCGCCTTTCGCAGGATCCGCGGCTGGGAATCTGGATCGCCCGGGCGCTGATCTGCCTTGCCCTCTTCCTCGGATTCGCGATCTGGCTCGACTGGCGGATCGGCCTGTCGGCGGCCGTCGTCTACGCGGTGGCCGACACCATCTACCGGTCGAAGACCATGACGACCATCCCCGCCTCGGTCCGGGTGACATCGGCCCAGCGACGGACCAGGCGGCGGCTCAGCGTGCTCCGCGCGGCCGGCTACCTGTCCCTGCACGCCTGCCAGATCCCGGGGACCGGCTCGATCATCGACCACATCGTCGTCGGGCCGGCCGGGGTGTTCTCGATGGACTCCGAGCGGCTGGACCACCGGCTGACGGTGCGCGCGAAGGGCGGGATGCTCTACCACGGCCCGCTGAGCCAGGAGGGCAGGCTCGACCACGCGCGCGAGGAGGCCCGGCATGCCGCCACCCGGATCGGGGCCGAGCTCGGGCACCCGGTCCGGGTGCGCCCGGTCATGGTCACCTACGGCCCCGACGTGCCCTGGATCATCATGCGGATCAAGGGGGTGGACGTGCTCGATGGCGGACGGATCGGCACCTACTTCCGGCGGCAGTCCAAGGAGACGGCAGGTCACCAGCTGAGCGCGGGCCAGATCGCGGTGATCTTCGCTGCCGCCGCCCGGGCGCTGCCGCCGATCCGCTGACCATCACGCCCGCGGCCGCCGCGCGCCCGCAGCAGCCGGCCGCACGCTCGCCCCGCGCCTGGATTACCCTGTGGCCCTGCGCACTGTTCGCGAGCTTCCGCGCCACTTCACGGACCTGTCACGGCGCGGCGGATGGGGGACGAGGTGGCCACGGCACGGGAGTGGGTGGGGGGCGCGCGCCCGCGGACCCTGCCGGCCGCCATCGTCCCGGTCGCCGTCGGCTCGGGGGTGGCCGCGGGGTACGGGGACTTCGTGCCCTGGCGCGCGGCCGTCGCGCTCATCGTCGCCCTGATGCTTCAGGTCGGCGTGAACTACGCCAACGACTACAGCGACGGCATCCGCGGCACCGACCATCGCCGGCTCGGGCCGGCCAGGCTGGTCGGCTCCGGGCTCGCGGAGCCCCGGAAGGTGCTCGCCGCCGCGCTGTGCTGCTTCCTGATCGCGGCACTGGCGGGCCTGGCGCTGTGCGCGGCCTCCTCGTGGTGGCTGCTGCTGCCCGGGGCGGCGGCGATCGCCGCGGCATGGTTCTATACCGGCGGCAGCCGGCCGTACGGGTACCGCGCGCTCGGCGAGGTCTCGGTGTTCGTGTTCTTCGGCGTGATGGCCGTGGCGGGCACCGCGTTCGTCCAGATGGGGCGGATCACCTGGCTCGCCGTCGCCGCGGCCGTCCCGGTCGGGCTACTTGCCTGCGCCCTGCTCGTCATCAACAACCTGCGCGACATCCCCGGCGACCGGGACGCGGGGAAGCGGACGCTGGCGGTCCTGCTCGGGGACCGGCGCACGCGGATCCTGTACGCCGGCTGCCTGTCCGTGCCGTTCGCCATCGCCGTCGCGATGGCGCCCGCGGCTCCGCTCGCGGCGCTGACCCTGGCCGCGGCGCCGCTGGTGATCCACCCGATCAGGCTGGTCCTTGGCCGCGTGTCCGGCAGCGGGCTGATCGGCGTGCTCGGCCAGACGGGGCGGCTGCAGCTCGCATTCGGCCTGCTGCTGACCGTGGGCCTGGCGATCAGGCTCTGACCGGCCGGCCCGGGCCCGTCTCGTTCACGCCCGCACGGGCAGGTACCCAGCCTGGCCATTCGCGCCCCTGATTGTCCGCGAGGGCCTATCGTTGTCAGGACTTCGTCCAGATGAATTGGGGGGAACGCATGAGCGTGCCGCCGGACCAGCCGCCCGCGCCATCTCCCGGGCCGTGGGGCCAGGTACAGCAGCCTCAGGGTCAGGGCTCCGGCCAGGGCCCGGGCCAGTATCAGCAGGCCTACGCCCAGCCTCAGCCCGGCGGCTACCCGGCCGCTCAGTACCAGGGCTACCCCCAGGCCGGCTACCCCCAGGCCGGCTACCCCCAGGCCGGCTACCCCCAGGCCGGCTACCCCCAGGCGGCGGTCGCGCCGAAGAACCCGGCGATCAGCCTCCTGCTGTCGTTCTTCATCCCCGGCCTCGGGTCGATGGTCAACGGCAGGGTGAACGTCGGCGTGATCATCCTGGTGAGCTACATCGTCGGCTTGGCCCTCACCCTGTTCATCATCGGCATCTTCATCGCGTTCGGGGTCTGGATCTGGGGGATGATCGACGCCTACCAGTCCGCGGTGGCCTGGAACAGGGCGCACGGCATCGTCAGCTAGGGCTGGCCGCGGGCCCGTTCCGGGCAGCGTCCCCGGGGACGGCCTGCGGGTCACGGACGGCCGGGATCACGTCGCCGCCGGCACCCGGCGCCTCGCCTGCCGGCGGGACGACGGATCCTGCCGCCGCGCCGCTGCCGGCTGCCTGCCGGGAGCCGCCGAACGCCGCGCCGAGCAGCCGCAGCGCGCCGGTCAGCTCGCTGGGGATCATCCAGACCGTGTTGCCCTGGCCCTGGGCGAGCTGCGGGAGAGTCTGCAGGTACTGGTAGGCGAGGAGCTTGGGGTCCGGGTCCGCCTCGTGAATGGACCGGAAGACGGTGGCGATCGCCTGAGCCTGGCCTTCCGCGCGGAGCACCGCCGCCTGCCTCTCGCCCTCGGCGCGCAGCACCGCGGCCTGCTTCTCGCCCTCGGCGGTGAGGACCTGCGACTGCTGCAGTCCCTCGGCGTGCAAGATCGCGGCACGCTTCTCCCGCTCGGCCTTGAGCTGCTTCTCCATCGCGTCCTTGATCGACTGCGGCGGGTCGATCGACCGGATCTCCACGCGCGTCACCCGGATCCCCCACTTGCCCGAGGCGTCATCGAGCACGCCCCGCAGCAACGTGTTGATCTTGTCACGCGAGGTGAGCGTCTGCTCGAGGTCCATGCTGCCGATGACGCTGCGCAGCATCGTCGCGGCGAGCTGCTCGATCGCGCCGATGTAGTCGACGATCTCGTAGTCGGCCGCGCGCGGATCGGTCACCTGGAAGAACAGCACGGTGTCGATCGAAACGACCACGTTGTCCTCGGTGATCACCCGCTGGCCGGTGAACGAGACCACCTGCTCGCGCAGGTCGATGAGGTCCTTGACCTTGTCGATCATCGGGATGACGAAGTTCAGCCCCGGCTCCATGGTCTTGTGGAACTGGCCGAGGCGCTCGACGTTCCTGGCCCGGGCCGGCGGCACCAGCCAGATGCAGCGGCTCAGGAAGACGATCATCAGCAGCACGGCGAGCACGGCCACCACGACGATCGCTATGGCACCAGACGACATCGTTCACTCCCTCGGGTGGACAAGGGCGGTCGCTCCCTTGATCTGGAGGACGTCGACCTCAGAGCCGGCCGGAATGACCGACCTGTCGTCATAGGGACGCGCCGACCATTCCTCTCCGCCGATCCGCACCCGCCCGCCCCGCGGGGTCACGTCATCGAGCACGTAGCCGGTCTGGCCCACGAGCGCAGCGGCGCCAGTCCGCAGCCCGGGCCGGCGCCGCAGCCGGCGCAGCGCCACCGGCCTGATCAGCACGATTCCGCCAAGGGACACCAGCACGAAGACCAGGGCCTGGGCCACCGGCCCGCCTCCGGCCGCGCCCGTCAGCCCGGCGGCGAGGGCGCCGGCCGCGATCAGGCCGAGCGCCAGCGTCGTCGTGAGCACCTCGGCCACGCCGAGCACTCCGGCGGCGATCAACCAGATCACCCAGAGGCTCACATGCCACCCCGGCCGGTTCTCGGCCGCCCATTCCGCCGGGATTCCTCCCATGCTGACCATAGTGCCGCGCGGTGACAGTTGGCACGCCGGCCAGCGGGCGGAGGACGCCCGGCCGGACGCCACCGGATGGCCCCGAGCTTCACAGCCGGGCCCATACCGGGCACGATGGGAGTGAACAGCATCGCGAAGGGACCCGGTCATGTCCTCGCTAGCCTCGCTCTCCTACGACCACGGCGCCTCCGGCACTCCGCTGCTCGGCGAGACCATCGGCGCGAACCTGCGGCGGATGGCGGCCGCCTATCCCGGCGCCGAGGCCCTCGTCGACGCGCCCGCCGGCCGGCGATGGACCTACGCCGCCTTCGACGCGGACACCGACACACTCGCCCGCGGCCTGATCGCGGCCGGGCTCCAGGCTGGCGACCGGGTCGGGATCTGGGCGCCGAACTGCGCCGAGTGGGTGCTGCTGCAGTACGCCACCGCCAAGGCCGGGGTCATCCTGGTGAACATCAACCCGGCCTACCGCGGCCACGAACTGGAGTACGCGCTGCGCCAGTCTGGCGTCCGCGTGCTGGTCAGCGCGGAGAGCTTCAAGACCAGCGATTACCGGGCCATGATCGGGGAGGTCCGCGCCGGCCTGCCCGACCTGGAGGACGTGATCTTCCTGGGGAGCCAGCCCTGGGACGGCCTGTTCGCCTCGGGACGAGCGGAGAGCCCGGACGGGACCGACCCGCTGGCGCGGCGCGAGGCGGGCCTGGCCTTCGACGACCCGATCAACATCCAGTACACGAGCGGGACAACCGGGTTCCCGAAGGGCGCGACGCTGTCGCACCACAACATCCTCAACAACGCGTACTTCATCGGGGAAGGCTGCCGCTACACCGAGCGTGACCGCGTGTGCATCCCGGTGCCCTTCTACCACTGCTTCGGCATGGTGCTCGGCAACCTCGCCTGCACCACCCACGGCGCGTGCATCGTGATCCCCGCGCCCGGCTTCGACCCGGCGCAGACGCTGCGCGTCGTCGAGGAGGAGCGCTGCACCTCGCTGTACGGCGTGCCGACCATGTTCATCGCCGAGCTCGCGTTGCCCGATTTCGCCAGCTACGACCTGTCCAGCCTGCGCACCGGCATCATGGCCGGCTCGCCGTGCCCGGTCGAGGTGATGAAGCGAGTCGTCAGCGAGATGCACATGACCGAGGTGACGATCTGCTACGGGATGACCGAGACCTCGCCGGTCTCCACCCAGACCACGCCCGACGATGACACCGAGCGGCGGGTGTCCACGGTCGGCCGCGTTCACCCGCACGTGGAGATAAAGATCACCGACCCGGAGACCGGCCGCGTGGTGCCGCGCGGAACGCCGGGCGAGCTGTGCACGCGCGGCTACTCGGTCATGCTCGGCTACTGGAAGGAGCCCGGCAAGACCGCCGAGGCCATCGACGCGGCCCGCTGGATGCACACCGGCGACCTGGCGACGATGGACGAGGCGGGGTACCTCAACATCGTCGGCCGCATCAAGGAC
>JAJPIV010000058.1 GCA_021324595.1 Actinomycetota bacterium
CGGCTGGTCTACGGCGCGCGGACCGACCTGCAGGTGGCCTTCATCGCGGTCCTGTCGCCGTTCGCGCTCGGCTCCCTGCTGGGCGTCCTGGCCGGGTACTTCGGCGGTTGGCTGGACGGCATGATCATGCGGCTGGCAGACGTGGTGGTCGCGTTCCCGTTCTACGTCCTGGTGATCCTCCTGGTGTTCGTGCTGGGCCCGGGAACGCGGAGCATCTACATCGCGATCACCGTGGTGAGCTGGGTCTCGTACGCGCGCATCGTGCGGGGCGAGACGCAGGTGGCGCGAGAGCAGGAGTACGTGCTCTCGGCGAGGATCGCCGGGCTCGGCCGGACCCGCATCATCCTCCGGCATATCCTGCCGAACGTGATCACCCAGGCAGTCGTGTTCGCGATGTCCGACATCGTGCTCGACATCCTGGCAATCGTCACGCTGGGCTATCTTGGCCTGGGGATCCCGCCGCCCACGCCAGACTGGGGATCGATGATGGCCAGCGGGCAAGAGTTCCTGACCACGCACTGGGAGCTGGCGACAATCCCAGGAATTGCCGTGATCATCACCGGCCTCGGGCTGTCCTTGCTCGGTGACGGGCTGGCGGATGTGCTGAGGGTCGAATGATGCAGGACCCGGGCCCGGACGACCAGCCCTTGCTGCAGGTCGAGGACTTGCACGTCACCGTGAACGCGGGCGGCGCGCGGCCCGACGCGGTCGATGGCATCAGCTTGACCGTGGCCAGCGGCGAGGCTGTCGGGCTGGTCGGGGAGTCGGGCAGCGGGAAGAGCCTCACGCTGCGCGCCATACTGGGCCTGCTGCCGCCCGGAGCGTCGGTGACCGGCGGCCGGGTGCTATACCGCGGGACCGACCTGATCGCCGACCCGCGGTCGCTTCGGCGCCTCCGCGGCACCGGGATCTCGATGATCTTCCAGGAGCCGATGACCGCGCTCAGCCCGGTCGCCAGGGTAGGTGCCCAGATGATCGACGCGGCCCGCCGTCACCACGGCTGGAGCCCCCACGATGCCCGTCGGCAAGCGATCCGGCTGGCGCGGCAGATGGGCATCCCGGACGCCGAGGCCACCCTGTCGCTGTACCCGCATGAGCTTTCCGGAGGATTGCGGCAACGGGTGATGATAGCCGCCGCGCTGGCCGGCGAGCCTGCGCTCCTGCTCTGTGACGAGCCCACCACGGCGCTTGATGTCACGATCCAGGACCAGATCATCAAGCTGCTGACCCGGCTGCGTGACGAACTGTCGATGAGCATGCTCTACGTCACCCACGATCTGGCTGTAGTCGCCCAGCTGTGTGACCGCGTCGAGGTGATGTACGCCGGCCGGATCATCGAGTCCGGGCCTGTCACGGCAACGTTCTCGCGGCCGGTGCATCCGTACACGATGGGGTTGCTGCGCGCCACACCGGATGTCGACGACGTGCAGGGCGACCTGTATGCGATACCCGGGTATGCTCCCGGCGTCGCCGACCGTCCCACAGGCTGCCCGTTCCACCCGCGCTGCCCAGTTGCCTCGCCGGAATGCCAGTCCGGCTCGTTCCCGCTCCTGGAGGTCGGCGACGGGCGCGCCACCGCGTGTGCCTTCCCAGAGCGCGTCGCCAGGCTGGCCGAGACCGAGGTGAGCAGCTGATGGCCGCCCTACTGGAGCTGAACGACGTGTCGGTCACCTTCCGGTCGCGCCGCGGGTCGCATGAGTTCCGGGCCGTGGACCGGGTCAGCCTGGCCGTGTCCGCCGGGGAAATTGTCGGCCTGGTCGGCGAGTCCGGGTCGGGGAAATCGAGTCTGGCCCGGTTCATCGTCGGCCTGAACCAGGCGTCTGCCGGGACTGCCGTCTTCGACGGCGTTGAGCTGCCCGGCCGCACGAGGCCGCCGGAGCTACGGCGCCGGATCCAGATGGTATTCCAGGACCCCTACTCTTCGCTCGATCCGCGGATGACGATCGGACAGCAGCTATCCGAGCTGCTCCGCGTCCGGGCCGGGGTGCCGCGCGCCCAGGTCTCCGCCCGCGCCCGGGAGTTGCTGGAGCAGGTTCACCTGCCCGCCGACCTGCTCCGCGCCAGGCCCCGGCGGATGTCGGGAGGCCAGCGCCAGCGGGCAGCCATCGCCAAGGCGCTCTCGGTCGGCCCGGACCTGCTGGTGGCCGATGAGCCGGTGTCCGCGCTGGATGTCTCAGTTCAGGCCGGCATCATCAAGCTGTTCGCCGAGCTGCGCCGCTCTCTCGGCCTGACTGTTCTGTTCATCGCCCACGACCTGGCGGTGGTACGGCACCTGTGCGACCGCGTCGCAGTCATGTACATGGGCCAGATAGTTGAGCAGGCGGACACGGCGGAACTCTTCCGCAACCCGAGCCATCCCTATACCCAGGGACTGCTCGCCGCCGTCCCGCGGCTGGCCAGCCGCCCGGTTCGGGGCACCGCAGTCGCAGGCGAGCCGCCCGACCTGTCCCGGCTGCCGTCCGGGTGCCGGTTCCGGCCCCGCTGCCCGATCGCCCGGTCGCTGTGCGAGCAGGAAGAGCCGCGGCTGGAAGCAGCAGGCGATGATGCCGGGCACACTGCAGCCTGTCACTTCAAGCGGGTACCGGTTGCGGGCGAGGCGGGCACGCCAGCGACCGGCAACGGCAACGACCCGTCCAGCAGAGAAGTTACCTAACGGCTGTGTCGCACTGTCGGTGGCAACTGCCCTGGCCTGGCGGAGATAATTCTGCGCAGCTCGGCCCGCTTCGCGGCGGTGAGCTTGTCCGAGCGGCCGGTCATCTCGGCGAGCCGGGCGAGCATTCGCTCGCGGACCTTGGTGTCGCGCCCGGGCGGCAAACGGTACGACAGGCCCGGCTCGCGGACCGCCGCCGCCCGGGCCGGGTCCAGCACAGTCGGCACAGCGATCCCGGCCAGCTCCTCGATCGCGGCCTTGTCGACCTGGTCCTCCCGAAGCTGTGCAGCATCCGCATCCTCGCCGCCCTCGCGGACATGCCCGGGGGTGACCTTGAGCCGGCTCCCAGTGGCGGGGCGTCAGCCCGGACCGGCTGCACAGGTGCGCGGCGGACTTGAACCTAGTGACGTCGCCGGCCTCGCCGACGATGACGGCGGCCAGCGCCGGGCCGATGCCGGGTAGCTGATGGATGACTTGGTAGCCACGGTCCCCGGCCAGCAGGTCCGCCAGCCGCTCCGCGACGCGGGCCTCCCGCTGACCCGGCCGCTACCCAGCTCTCGCCACGCAAGCGATCTCACCCCCTTGCAACGCTAAGTTACTGGTATTGCTCCCGGAACCGTCACCGGGCATCCCGCTAATAAGGGATCTGAAGGCTGGGGACAACTATTTGCGCCGCCAAGAACCTACGCCCCGCCGCCGTTCATAACCGACGAAACTGGGCGTGACCTGATCCCGCTCACAGCCGCCGGGGCCCGCCGCCTGTTCAACCTGCACACCCGAATCACCCGCCCTGCGCGCGCCAAGCCGCGGCCTGCTCCCAGCAGGCCTCGTCCAGCTTGCCGGGCCGGGCCGGCCCGGCCGCGGCTGGCCGATCAGCGCCACCGACCCTTCCCGGATCGCCGCCCGGTGCAGCGTCGCGACGTAGTTCTCGGTCAGCCCGAACACCGCAGCGACCCGCTTGCCCTGAAACCCCAGCTTGCGCAGCGCCGTTGGGCCCGATGATCCCGGTGACCTGCCGCGGGGCGGCCGTGAGCGACACGCTGTCCAGGGCGCGGTGAGCCCACCGAAGCAAACTGTCACGTCCCGGATGTCCAGCGAACCGTCGTTCATGTGACCTACCCGAGGTAGGGACGGTAAGAGTGCCGGTTCCTGAACATAGGCTCACGTCGTTGCCGGGCATGCACAGCAGGGGCCGGCCGTGCTCATCGAGTTTGCGGTAGCCGAGCTCGTCGATCACCAGGAGCCGGGGCCGGGTGAAGAACCGCTGCCCGGTGGGGAGCCGGTGCTCGGCGACGGCGACCTGGAGGCGGCGGATCAGGTTCTCGGCTGTGGTGAACAGGGCCTTGTGCCCGGCCTCGGCCGCGGCGCGGGCCAGGGCGGCGGCGAGCATCGTCTTGCCGACCCCGGGCGGGCCGATCAGGACCACGTTCGCGGCCTCGCCGGTGAACCGCAAGGTGGCGAGCTCGCGGATGAGGTGCTCGTCGGCGCAGGGCTGGGCGGAGAAGTCGTAGTCATCGATGGTCCACGCGCGGGAAGGGCGGCGAAGTGGAGGCGGGAGGTGAGCTTGCGGGCCGCGGCCGCCTGCGCTTCGATGCCGAGCAGGCGCTCGATGGCGTCCAGGACGGGCAGGTGCTCGTCGCGGGCGGCGTCGAGCACGCCGGGCAGGGCCCCGGCGGCGGCGCCGAGCTTGAGGCAGGCCAGCTGATCGCGGAGCCGGCGGAACGTCTGGGCCTGCTCGTTCCCGGCCGCCGGCGCGGCCGGCGCGGTCATGGTGCTGGTGGTCGTGGTGGTGGTCATCGTCTCTCCCTGAGCATGACGCTGTTGATGATGGATGGCGGTGCGGGGCGGGTGGCCAGGATGGCCAGGCGGGCGGGTCGCGGCCGGCCAGGGCCTCGCCGGCGCACAGGCCGCAGACATCGGTCGCGGTGCGCCGGCCGATCATCTGCCCGGCGCAGGACTGGCAGGTCCATGGCTCGCTGTCGATCCGCCCGGTCACCGGGACTCCCCGGCCCCGGCCCCGGCGGGGCCGGTGATCGGGCGGGCGGCGGCGGCGAGCCGGCGAACCTGGCCACCGGCGCGCCACCGCCCGCGCCGTGGCCGGCCAGGGCGGCGGCCTCGGCGCGGGCCGCGGCCGATGGCGGGCGGGGGCCTTGCGGTGGCACGGCCCGGCGGCGGCGCGGCGGGCGGCCAGGACGGCGGCCTCCAGCGCCGTCACGTGCTCATCGGCGCGGACCACGGCGCCGGCGTGGTCGGGCTCGCGGCGGTGGCGGGCCAGCGTCGTGCCCGCGGCGGTGACCACGTCGATCGTGACGGTGCCGAGCTGGTGGCGGACCATAACCCGCAGCCCGGCGCGGCCGGGCGGGACCGAGTTGAAGTTGCCGTGCCAGGCCACCAGCGCCTGCGCCGACACCAACCGGGCGTCCTCGATCACCGCCGGGAACGGCACCGCCGGAACCGGGATCAGCGGCTCGGCGGCGGCCAGCTCGCCGACCGTGAGCTTCCGCCCGTCCCGGACCCTGGTCCGGGCGTCCCCGGCCCGGGCGCACCACGCGCCGAGGCGGGCCTGCGCCCGCGCCGGGGACAGCTCATCGGGCAGGGTCCGCCACCACCGCTGCGCGGCGGAGTGGTTGGCCTTCTCCACCACGCCCTTGCGCCAGCCCCGCCGCGACGGGCAGACATCGACCGCGACGCCGTAGTACTTCGCGACCTCCGCGAACGAGGCGGTCAGGTCCCCGCTATCGGGGTGGCAGACGGTGGCCATCCGGTCGAACCGCCACCGGCGGGTCAGCCCGCCGAGGCGGGCCGAGACCTGGTGCAGCCCGGCGACCAGGTAGGCCCGCTCCTCCGGCTCCAGCAGCACCCCCCGCCATTTCCCCGAGCACGACAGCGCCCCGGTCAGCAGATGCGCCATCTTCCCCAGCCCCCACGACGCCGGCGGATCAGGCAGCTCGACCCAGTCCCACTCGGTCTCCTCACCCGGCGGATGCTCGATGACCGCGAACTCGCC
>JAJPIV010000034.1 GCA_021324595.1 Actinomycetota bacterium
CCACAGCGCCACCCCGGCCGCGACCAGCGCCAGGCCCTCCGCGACGTCGCCGAACATCATGCCGAACATGGCGACGTAGCTGGCCCAGGCCAGCCAGGCCGGGTTGACGTCGGCGTAGGGCATCGTGCCGTAGGCGGAGACGATCGGGCTCAGGGCGCGCTGGCCCGCGGTCTGCGCGACGAGCGTGGGCGCCTCCTCGCGCGGCCGTCGCAGCGGCACCGCGGCGGCGCCGACCTCGGCGAGCGCGGCGGTCAGGCCCGGCACTGCGCCGGCCGGGGCCCACCCGGCCAGCGCCGCGGCTCCGTGGCCGCGGGCTGCGGCGTCCGAGTAGTGCCGCACCTGCGCCTCCCCGGCCACCAGGTCGGCTCGCCCCGCCCGCTCCAGGGCGGCCAGGTCGGGGGGCTGCTCGCAGACGGCCGCGGCAGGGTGCGCCTGGCCCGGCGGCTCCGCGTCGATCTCGACCACCCCTGACCCGGCGACGCGCACGAGCATCGCCCGCACCGACTCCTCCGGCGCAACCAGCGCCACGCGCGCCATCCGGACGGGGAACGCCGTCTCAAGCCACGGCATCATAGGCCCCGATCGCCCCGGAACCCCGCGCGGCCGACTCCAGGGCCGAGCGGACCCGCCGCGCGTCCGCCGCCAGAACCGCCACGGACCCGAGCACCGGCCGGACGTCCAGCCCGGACCCGCCGAGCAGCGCGTGCCCGTCCCGCTCCAGCCTGGCCCACCAGCCGGCCTCGGCGCGCCAGAGGTCAGCGGGCACGTCGCGGACCCCGGTGAGCACCCACCGCAGGCCCCCGGGCAGCGCCTCGGCGAAGTCTGCCGCCGAGCGGGCGGCCGCCGCGCGCGGGCCAAGCAAATCGGCGGCGGCCGAGCGGAGGACCGGATGGCCGGCCCGGCCGGCGCCGTACCACTCGCCCGCGGCCAGCACCGCGAGCGCACTGGCCGCCCATGTCCGCGCCGGGCCGCCGATCGCCGCCACGCGCTGCGCCCACCTGGCCCTCAGCCCCACCTCGATCTCGAGCGCTCCCCCGTCACCGGGATCCCCCCACGCCGACGCCATCAGCGCCGCCCGGAGCCCGGCCTGGGATTCTGCCTGCTGCGCCTGCTGCCACGCGGTGGCGAGCGCGCCCAGCCGGAACATCTCGCCCGGCTCCTGCCCGGACAACTCGCGGAGCTTCTCGGCCACGTTGGCGATCTCGAACCAGCCGGCGAGCGCGCGCATGAGCTGAGCGCCGCCGCGGGGCAGCCAGCCGGCCAGCACCCGCAGGTTCCACAGCAGCCCGGCCGCCACCGCGTGCTGCGCCCGCGCCAGGTCGGTCACCGCCGCGGCACCAGGCGCTCCGGCGCCGGGAGCCGCGGCGCGGTCCCGTGGCACCGCTGGCCGGTACGCCGTCCCGGCCAGGATGGCGAGCGCCCCGCCGAGCGAGCCGGCGCCCGCCACCTGCCTGGCCAGGTCGCCGCCGATCCGCCGCCTGGCCAGCGCCCGCGCCCGCACGCTGCCGGCCACCCAGCCCGCGCTCATCGCCCAGCACCGCCGTTCCCGCTGCGGGAGGCGTCCAGGGCGAGAACCATCCGCACCGCCTCCGCGACGAGGGCGCGCACGTCATCCTCCCGCGGCGCGGCTGCACCCGCCGCCTGGTCGCGGGCCGCCCGCTGCACCGCGCCGGCCTGCGCCCTGGCCGCGGCGAGGACCTCGTTCGCCGCCTGGTCGCGCGCCACCCGCGCGCGGTCCCTGCCCTCGGCGGCGATCTCGTCCGCCCGGGCCCTGGCCCGCGTCACGATCGACGCGGCCTCGCGCTCGGCCCCCTCGATCAGCCGCGTGCACTCCTGGTCGGTCTCCGCGAGCAGCGCGAGCACCGGATCGAGCTCGGCGGCCCGCTGGGCAGCGCGGTCGGCGGGGACAGCCGCCCGGCTCGCGGCGCCCGGGGCGCCCGCGGGCCGGAACCTGCTGAGGAAGTCTGCAAGCCGCGGCACCTGACTCCTTCCCGGCGGAGGCAGCGCTCACCCGGCGACGGGCGGCGCTTCATCCCGGTGGCAGCGCGCACGGCGGCGGTCGCTCAGCCGCCGGTCCGGGCCGCGACGAAGTCCCGGGCGCTGCCCAGCGTAGCCAGCTTCGGGTAGTCGTCCTCATCGATTCGCCGGCCGATCCGGTCGCTCAGCGCCTCGACGAAGGCGAGGAAGTCAAGCGAATCGAGCTCAAGCGCATCCCGCAGGTCGTCCCCGGGCGCCAGCCCGCCCACGTCCGCGTCGGGCGCGACCCGGGTGAGCGCCTCGGAGATCGCCCGCGTGGCCTGTTCAGGTGTCACATCGCCTCCGGTCGTTGCAGCAGGTCCGACAGCGCGTTCAGGTACCGGGCGCCGGTGTAGCCGTCGCTGGCCCGGTGGTCGGCGGCGAGCGTGGCGATCACCACGGGGCGCACCCCGATCAGGCCGTCGGCCGCGACCGGGCGCTGGGTGACCTTGCCGAACCCGACGAGGGCGACCTGCGGCGGGTAGATGACCCCGTACACGGCCTCCACTCCCTGGTCGCCGAGGCTGGTGACCGTGATCGTGGCCCCGGTCATCTCCGAGCTGCGCAGCCGTCCGTTCCGCGCCCGGCCGACCAGGTCGCGGAGCCTGGCCATCAGCTCGCCGGGGGCCAGCTCCGCCGCATCGCGGATGGCCGGCGTCACCAGCCCGCCGCCGCGCAGCGAGACCGCGACGCCCAGGTGAACGGCGTCGGCCGGGCGGAACTGGTCCTCGGCCCAGAACCCGTTCAGCTCCGGCACCGCGACCGCAGCCCGGGCCGCCGCTCCCAGGAGCAGCGCCGCGGGCACGATGCGGTCGCTGACCTCCGCCTCGCGGTTGCGCTCGCGCAGCCAGGTCATCGCCGCGCCCAGGTCGATCGTGGTGCTCAGGTAGTAATGCGGGATCTCCCGCTTGGACCGGGCCATGAGCCGGGCCGTGGCGAGCCGGGCCGGGGCAAGCCGGCCCGGGGCGCGCCCGGCCGCCTCGGAGCGCTCCGCGCGGGCCGTGCTCTCCCCGGCCGACCGTGGCCGCGCCCGCCGCGGCGCCGCGGCCCGTACATCCACTTCCCGGATTGCTCCGCCTGCCCCGGTGCCGGTGACCATGGCGAGGTCCACCCCAAGCTCGGCGGCCACCCGCCGGGCCCGCGGGCTGGCCCGCACCCGCGCGGCCGCCGCTGGCTCGGGGCGCGCCCGAGGCACGGCCGACTTCCCGGCGGCCCGCTCCACGTCGGAGCGGGTCACCGCCCCGGCCGGCCCGGTGCCGCGCACCGCCGACAGATCGACCCCCCGCTCCGCAGCGAGCTGCCGGACCAGCGGCGACACCCGCGCGGCAGGCACGGCGGGCACGGCAGGTGCAGCGGGCACGGCAGGCGCGGCGGGCGCGGCGGGCACGGCGGGCGCGGCGGGCGCGGGCCGGCCGGGTCCGGCGGCACCGGGTCCGGCGGCACCGGGTTCGGAGATCCTGGCCAGCACGGTCCCCACCGGGACGGTCCGGCCCGGCTCGACCAGCAGCTCCTGGACCGTGCCGCTCGCGAACGACTCGACCTCGATCGCGGCCTTGGCCGTGTCGACGACCGCGATGATGTCGCCCTTGCGCACCGTGTCGCCGGGCTTGACCAGCCACTGGACCAGCGTTCCCTCGTCCATGTCGGCGCCGAGCGAGGGCATGCGGAAGTCGGCCACGGCTACCCCGCCACCGCCCGCGCCGCCGCGACGATCCCCTCCGGCTGCGGCAGCGCCGCCTCCTCCAGATGCCGCGCGTAGGGGATCGGGACCTCGGCGCTGCACACCCGCTGGACCGGCGCGTCGAGATCGTAGAACGCCTGCTCGGCGATCCGGGCGCTGATCTCGGCGGCCAGGCTCCCGGACCGCCAGCCCTCGTCGATCACGACCGCCCGGTGGGTCCTGGCGACCGAGCCGAGGATCGTCGCGTCGTCGAGCGGCCGCAGCGTCCGCAGGTCGATCACCTCGGCGCCGATGCCATCTCCGGCCAGCCGCTCGGCCGCGTCCATGGCCTTGGTGAGGGTGCCGCCATAGGCGATCAGCGTGACGTCGCCGCCCGGCCGGCGGATCGCCGCCCGGTCGATCCCGGTCGCCCCGGCATCGGCGGGGAGCGTTCCCTTGAGGTTGTAGAGCGAGGTGTGCTCGAAGATCAGCACCGGGTCGGGGTCCTGCAGCGCGGTCCACAGCATCCCGCGCGCGTCCTCCACGGTCGCCGGGGCGATCACCCGCAGCCCCGGGATGTGCGCGTACCAGGCCTCCAGGCTGTGCGAATGCTGGGCGGCGACCTGCCGTCCCGCGCCGGTGGCCATCCGGATCACCAGCGGCACGTTCACCTGGCCGCCGGACATGTGCAGCAGCGTCGCGGCGTTGTTGAGGATCTGGTCGAGCGCGAGCAGGCTGAAGTTGACGGTCATGATCTCGACGATCGGCCGCATCCCGGCCATCGCGGCACCGATGCCGGCCCCGACGAACGCCGACTCCGACAGCGGCGTGTCCCTGATCCGCTCCGGGCCGAACTCGGCGAGCAGCCCGAGGCTCACCGCGAAGGAGCCCCCGTACCTGCCCACGTCCTCGCCCATCAGGAAGACCCGCTCGTCCCGCCGCAGCGCGTCGGCGATCGCCTCCCGCATCGCCTCGCGGTAGGTGATCTCGGTGACCGGCGCCGTCGCCGGAGCCGTCGCGGTCATGCCGGCCTCTCGCTGTAGACGTACCTGGTCAGGTCGCTCACCGGCTCGGCAGGCGCGGCACGGGCCGCCTCCGCGGCCGCCTCGACCGCCCTGACCGCGGCCTGGTCGTCGGCGGCGACGTCGGTGTCGGCGATCTCGCCCGCGCCCATCAAGCGGTCGGCGAGCAGAGTGATCGGATCGCGCGCCCGCCACCGCTCCACCTCGGCCTTGTCCCGGTAGAGCTCAGGGTCGTACATCGAGTGGGCGCGGAACCGGTAGGTGCGCAGCTCAAGGAAGTGCGGGCCGGCGCCGGACCGGACCGCCTCGGCCGCGCCGCGGGCCGCCTCCTCCACCGCGAGGACGTCCATCCCGTCCACGGGCCAGGCCGGCATCCCGTAGCTCGCCGCGCGCAGCGCGAGGTCGGTCTGGGCCTGGGCCCGCTCGAGCGCGGTGCCCATGGCGTAGAAGTTGTTCTCGCAGCAGAACAGCACCGGCAGCCGCCACAGCGCGGCGAGGTTCATGCACTCGTGGAACTCGCCCTCGGCGACCGCCCCGTCGCCGAAGAAGCACGCGGTGACCCCCTGCCGCCCGCGCATCTTGTCGGCCAGGGCAATGCCGATCGCCAGCGGCAGCCCGCCGCCCACGATCGCGTTCCCCCCGTAGAACCGGTGCGAGACGTCGAACAGGTGCATCGAGCCGCCGCGCCCCCGGCTGCAGCCGGTCTGCTTGCCGAGCATCTCGGCCATCACGCAGTCCAGCGGCAGGCCGCGCACGAGCGCATGGCCGTGCTCGCGGTAGGTGGAGACGATGTTGTCCTCGCCGGCGAGCGCGGCAAGGACGCCTGCGGCCACCGCCTCCTCTCCGATGTACAGGTGCACGAAGCCCCGGATCTCCCCGCCGCTGTACAGCTCGGCGCACTTCTCCTCGAACCGGCGGACCAGCAGCATCCGCCGGAGCAGGTCGCGCCGGTGCTCCCGGCCGCCGGCGGCGCCGCCCCGGCCAGGCTCGCCCGCGGCGGCCTCCGCCCGCCGCGGTGCCGGGAGCGCCGTGCCCGCCGCTGCGGGAGCGGTGGCCGCCGGCCGGGAGCGCCGCGCGCTCACCGAGCGCTCCCGAGCGTGGAGGTGTCGCCCGTGTCGAGGCCGAGCTCGCGGGCCTTGAGCAGCCGCCGCATCACCTTCCCGCTCTGGGTGAGCGGCAGGTGCTCGTCGAAGGCGATCTCCCGGGGCGCGACCGCGCCGAGCCTGCGGCGGCCGAACGCGATGAGCTCGCGGGCCAGCTCCTCGCTCGGCTCCCGGCCGGGCTTGAGCTCGACGAAGGCCTTGACGATCTCGCCGGCCACGGGGTCCGGCTTGCCGATCACCCCGGCCTGCGCCACCGCCGGGTGCTCCATCAGCGCGCTCTCCACCTCGAACGGGCCGATCAGGTGGCCGGCCGACTTGATCACGTCGTCCGCGCGCGCGACGAACCAGTAGTACCCGTCGGCATCCCGGCGGGCGAGGTCACCGGTCAGGTACCAGCCGCCGGCGAAGCACTCGGCGTACCGCGCCTCGTCGTGCAGGTAGCCGCGGAACATCGACGGCCAGCCCGGCCGCAGCGCGATCTCGCCCTGGGCGCCCGGCTCGGTGACCTCGGTGACCCGGCCGTCGGTCACCAGCGCGCGGCCGTCCCTGCCCTGGCGCAGCAGCGTCGCGACCACCCCGGGCAGGGGACGGCCCATGGAGCCCGGCTTGACCGGCATCCCCGCGACGTTGGCGATCATGATCGCGCCGGTCTCGGTCTGCCACCAGTTGTCGTGAACCGGCATTCCAAGCGCCCGCTCTCCCCAGGTGACCGCCTCGGGATTGAGGGCCTCGCCGACGCTGGCCACGAACCGCAGCGCGGACAGGTCGTAGGAGCGGGGCAGGTCATCCCCGTACCGCATCAGCATGCGGATCGCGGTCGGCGCCGTGTACCAGACGCTGACCCTGTGCTCGGCGAGGATCCGGTACCAGCGCCGCGCGTCGAAGTCGCCGGCGTCGGACAGCACCGTGAGCCCGTGGGTGAGCGGCGCGATGATCCCATAGGAGGTGCCGGTCACGCAGCCGGGGTCGGCGGTGCACCAGAACACGTCTCCCGAGCGCAGGTCGAGCGCGCGGGCGGCCGTGGCGTGGTGAGCGACGACCGCCTCGTGAACGTGCACCGCGCCCTTGGGCCGCCCGGTGGTGCCGCTGGTGAAGTGGAGCAGCGCCATGTCCTGCGGATCGGTCGGCGGGATCTCGAACTCCGGGTCGGCGGCCGCCAGGGCATCGGCGAGCCCGATGGTCGCGGGATCGCCCGGCTCGCCGGCGATCAGCACGTGCTCCAGGTCGGGCAGCCGGTCCCGGACCGGCGCGACCTTCCGCCGGTACAGGTCCGCGCTGGTCACGAGCGCCCTCCCGGCGCCGATCCGCAGCCGCTCGGCGACGGGCTCCGGCCCGAACGCCGGGAAGAGCGGGGCGAACACGCTGGCGTTCTTCAGCGTGCCGAGCGCCGCCACGTACAGGTCGGCGCCGCGGCCGAGCAGGGAGAACACCCGGTCGCCCGGGCGCACGCCGAGCCCGCGGAGCAGGCTGGCGAAGCGGCTGGTCCGCTCGCGCAGTTCCGCGTAGGTCACCTCGGTGACGTCACCATCCCGGCCGATGCAGCGCAGCGCGACCCGGCCCGCCGCCGGCCCGGCCGCGTGCCGGTCGACCGCCTCATGGGCGATGTTCAGGCCACGCCCGCCTGGCAGCCCGTCCAGCTCGGCCCGCGCCGCATCCCAGACCCGGGCCGCGATCGCCGCGTCATCGGCGGGCGCCGCCGGCCCGCGGGGCCCGTGCATCGGTGCCTTCTCCACGCCCAGCCTCCTGGCGAGATCATCACCCTCCGGTGTATGCCCCGCCGGCTGCCGCTCCTAGAGACCAACGTCCCGCGCCGACGCCCCCAAGTGGCCTGCCGCCCGGGGGGCCTCCCGGGCCGGGCGGCCCTGCGGGCTGGCGCGCGGGCCACGGAAGAGGCCCGGCATCGCCAGCGGGGGCGGGCCCGTGCCGGCCCGCTCACGGCGGACCTTCGCCCCTGGCCAACCCGGCCCGGCTGAGCGACCATGAACTGGTCCGCAGCTGGGAACAACGAACGGCGACAGCACGGGCCACGAGCAGCGATCCGACCGTGGGAGGCGAGCCATGCAGGCAGCAGTCGGTGACCATCTGACGGTTAAGGGCCGCCATCAGGGCGATGAAGACCGTCATGGCGAGATCATCGAGGTCCACGGCGAGCACGGCAGCCCGCCGTACCTCGTGCGCTGGAAGGACGGCCACGAGAGCGTCTTCTTCCCGTCCGCGGACACGATCGTCGAGCACCACAAGGTCGCCCGCCGGTGACCACGCTAGCCGGCGGTCACAGTTTGTAGCCAAGGTCGCGGAGCAGCCGGTGCCGCCTGGCCACGTCCGCGTCGGCTTCGACGCCCGCCGGCGGGAGGCCGTCGACGACGCCGATGACCCCGCGGCCGGCCTCGGTGACCGCGACGAGCACCTGGACCTGGTTGGCCGTCGCGCAGTAGACCGAGCAGACCTCGGGCACGGCCTTGACCTGGTTCAGGACGCTCACCGGGAAGCCGCCGCGCAGCATGATCACGAACGAGTGGCCGGCGCCGATCGCCTCGGCGCCGGCCACCGCGAGGGCGGCGAGCGCGTCGTCGTTGCCGGACCGCCGGATCAGGCGGTCGCCCGAGGCCTCGCAGAAGGCCAGGCCGAACCGCAGGTGCGGGCCGGCCGCGGCCAGCGCTTCGTGCAGGTCCTCGACCGTCTTGATGAAGTGGGCCTGGCCCACGATCACGTTCACGTCGCCCGGCTTGTCCACCGGCACGGCGTCCAGGGTCACGTGCATCCTCACACCTTCCCTTCGGCTGGAACCCTAGAGCAGGAGGTCCGCCATGTCCGCTACCGGAGTCGACAGCCTCGACCGGAGCATCGAGAAGACGAACGCCTGGCTCGCCGACGTGGCGGCCAGCTTCGGCACCCAGGATCGCAAGGTCGCCTACCGGGCCACCCGGGCATGGTTGCACACGCTCCGTGATCGCCTGCCGGCGTCGGTCTCCTCCCACCTGGCGGCGCAGCTCCCCGAGTTGCTCCGCGGCGTGTTCTTCGAGGGGTGGAACCAGAGCAAGGTGCCCGCCAAGTTCGGCCGGGACGAGTTCGTCGCCCGGTTCGCCAAGGACGCCCAGGTCCACCTCACCGAGGTCCCGCGGGCCGGGCGGCTGGTCACCGGGGCGCTGCGGAACCACCTGTCCCCCGGAGTGCTCGGCGAGGCATTCGCAGCGCTGCCCGCCGACATCGCCCGGATGCTCACGCCGGACCAGGACGCCGGGAGCCGCCGGTGACCCGCCCGCCCGACCCGGCCTGGCTGCGCCGGCTGCGCGCGGAGGACGCCGCGGTGATCTCGGTCTACCTCCCGGTCCCGCTGGACATGGCCGAGCACCGCGCGCTGGCCACGCGGGCTCGTGAGCTGATCAAGTCGGCGGGGGATGGCGCCGACCCCGCGGACCTCGACCGGATCGCGCAGGAGGTCGGCCTGCACGGCCACGACTGGCTTGGCCACACCGCCGCCATGTTCGCCTCCAGCGCGATCGGGCTGTTCGAGGCCGCGCCGCTGCCCGGCCAGGTGGCCGAGCGCGCGGTGCTCGCGCCCCGGCCGCACACGCTGCCGCTGCTGGCGGCGCTGCAGCGGAACCCGCCGTACCACGCAGTCGTGATCGACACCCGGCACGCCTGGATCCTGGCGGTCGACGGCGACCGGATCGAGACCCTCGCGCGCAGGGACGCGGCGGGCGTCCGGTCCCCCGGATTCTCCGGCTGGTACGGCCTGCAGGCCTACCGGATCCAGCAGCGAGTCATGCGGCTGGCCAAGCTGCATTTCCGTGACACGGTCGCGGAGCTGGAGCGCGCCGCCGGCGGATCGCGGCGGCCGGTCGTGATCGGCGGGCACGAGGACGAGGTGCGCCGGTTCATCACCGACCTGCCGCACGGGCTGCGGCAGCAGGTCGCGGGCTCGTTCGGCGCGGACCTGCGGACGCTCACCCCGGCGCGCGTCCGGGACCTCGCCACGCCGGTGATCGAGGAGTGGGCCCGCTCGCAGGAGCGGCGCCTCGTGAGCGACCTGCTGAGCCAGGCCTCGAGCGCGCTGGTCACGACCGGGCTGGCAGGCTGCCTGGTGGCGGCCCGGGCCGGGGCGATCGGCCACCTGGTCCTGTCCGACGGCCAGCTGGTCCCCGGCTTCACCTGCGAGGGCTGCGGGGCGCTCGCGATCAGCCCGTCCGCCTGCGACTGCTCCGGTCCCGGGCGCATCCGTCCCATCCCCGACCTGCTCGACGAGCTCGCCTGCCGGGTCCTCGATGGTGGCGGGCAGGTCACGGCGGTGCGGGACGCGCCGTTCTCGGCCGCAGCCTGGCTCAGGTTCCCGGTGGCTGGCCAGGCTCAGGTGCCGGCCGTGACCCGCTGATCCCGCGGGCCCGGCATCCGGAAGCCGCTGATCACGTCCACGCTGATCGCCACGATCTGATCAGGCCCGCCGAGCCGGGGCAGCATGGCGCGGTAGCGGGCGCGCTCGGCCGGGTCGGAGACCGGGCGGGCCCGGCCGATCACGACCACGCTCCAGCCGGTGGACCCGGTCGAGTCGAGCTGATCCGCCTCGTAGGCGACGATGACATCCGAGCCGGGACGTGATTGCGCCCGCGCAGGCCCGGGCACCAGCTCCGGGCCGGCCGCGATCACGATTTGACCATCGGAGACGACGTGCCGTACCGGCCGGACCGCGGGCAGTGCGCGGCTGGTGAAGATCACCCTGCCGAACGGCACGCCACCCAGGAGGCGCAGCGCCTCGGCGGCACTCAGCTCCTCGCTCTGTTGGGTCGCGACCATGACTCACCCCCTTGCTCCCTTCCAGCCTGCGCGCCGCCGCCGCCGGGCGGCAGAGCACGCCGGCCCGGGAAGGCAGGACCTTGGTCGGTCTTAGCCCAGGTCAAGGGCATCACCGGGGAACGCGGGGGAACGATGAGGGCACCGGGCCCGCCGCGCGGGCACGGGAAGGGATTGCCGCCTGGACCGCGCTGGGCAGCCGAAGGTCCCGGCCGGCCGCGCCCTTCGCCCCTGGCCGGGTGACCGCGCCGCGTCATGCACTGAAGGGGCGAAGACAACAGACGTCGCCAAGAGAACGCGAGGAGGGGACTCAGGAGATGAGCGCGCTGACCCGCAGGGAGAGCCGGCCGTTCCTCGACCTGTTCGACTGGATGGACATGCCGATGACCGTGTTCCGTCCGCTGATCGGGCCGGGCATCCGGGTGGAGGACTTCGTCAGGGACGGACACTACGTGGTCCGGGCCGAGCTGCCGGGGGTGGACCCCGAGCGCGAGGTCGAGGTCTCGGTCGCTGACGGGGTTCTCAGCATCAAGGCGGAGCGCCACGAGGAGGAGATCGACAAGGCCCACTCGGAGTTCCGGTACGGGGCCTTCAGCCGCCGCGTCGTGCTGCCACCCGGTGCCGACGAGGACCACGTCCAGGCCACCTACGACAAGGGGATCCTTGAGGTCGTCGTCGACCTGAAGGAGAAGGAGGCCAAGAAGGCCGAGAAGCACGTCCCGATCAAGCAGGCCAAGGCTGCCAAGGCAAGCTAGGGGCGGCTCGCCGCCGCAGCGGCCTGCTGGCCGGTCCCCGCGCCGCTTGCGGCGCGGGGACCGGCGCGTCCGCGGCATTGGCCGGCAGGTTGCGGCCTCCGCGGGTCAGCCGGCCACCGGGTAGCGCAGCCGGTCCTCGACTCCGACCACGCCTGGCACGTCCCAGATCGCCTCGACCAGGCGGCGCGCGACCTCCTCCTGCCGCACCCGCCCGGAGATCGTCACCACGCCCGAGGCAACCGAGACAGTGAACTCGCTGGGATCGAGCACGAACTCGCCCGCGATCACCCGCTCCAGGATCTCCGCGCGGATCTGCTCGTCCGGCCGGTCGTACAGGGCAAGCAGGTCGCGGCG
>JAJPIV010000129.1 GCA_021324595.1 Actinomycetota bacterium
ACGTGCTCTCTGATCCGCTTGTCGAGGATGTCGACGAACGACCCGGTGAACTCCCGGTAGTCCTCGATCAGCTGGTCACGAACCCGGAAGACATCCATCTCCTGCCCTGCCCCGCCGCCTCAGCGACGTCCTGCGGCCATTCAGCCTCCCGCCGGCAAGCTTCCCAGGTGCCGCATACATCGTCACGTGCATCCGGGAACGACAGCCCAGGGCCATGGCGCGGACTTCGCGGGAGATTGTCGTCCCCCAGCACCTGGCACCGGCTTTCCGCCAGTGGCCGGGGACCGGTCCGGGCCCGGTGCAGGCGTGGCTGCGCAGTGATGATGACCGCTGTGGCCGGCCAGGTCAAGCGTGCGGGCGTTCGCCAGCGGCACGGGAGTGCTGTCCGGGAGGATCTTCCGCTGGGACCTGGCCTGGTGCTGCCGCGCGCCTCGTTCTTCCCGGTCACCTGCTTACGGGGCGGACACGGCGGGGGCGGTTCCGCTGGTGGCACCGGCCCGCCCAGCCCCCGGGGCAGCTCCCCGGCGCGATCATCGCCGCGGTCTCCCTCGCCACCGGCACGGGCGCGGTGGCGCTCACCCCGTGGCGGCCCGCCGCGTGCCGTGCGGCCATGGCCCGGGTGGTGGCCGCGCGCCGTCGCACGCCGTCCCCTGGCGTTCCCGTTGACCTCGCCTAATCGGCGCGGGACGTGGCGGCGACCGCGAGGTCGGCGAGCGCCGACTTGGACTCCTCGGTGATCGGCGCCGACTCCAGCGCCGCCAGCGCCTCCTTGACGTTCCGGTCGATCATCATCTCGCACTCGGCGAGCGCCCCGGTGCCGGTGATCACGGAGCGCACCCGCCGCGCCCCGGACTCGGTGAGATGCGGGTCGCCCACCGAGCGATCGAGGACGGCCGCCTGCCGCCGGCCGGCTCGCTCCCTGGCCAGGGCGAGCAGGACCGTCCGCTTTCCCTCGCGCAGGTCGTCGGTGACCGGCTTGCCGGTCCTGGCCGGGTCGCCGAACACGCCGAGGATGTCGTCGCGGAGCTGGAACGCGATGCCCAGCGGGATGCCGAAGCTGGTGAACGCCGACCGTACGGCCGCCTCGTGCCCGGCCTCGCCGTGCCCTGCCTCGCCGTGCCCTGCTTCGCCATGCCCTGCCTCGCCGTGCCCTGCCTCGCCGTGCCCGGCCAGGGCGAGGGCGGCGCCGAGGTGCAGCGGGCGCTCGACCGTGTACTTGGCCGACTTGTAGGTCACCACCCTCAGCGCGTCGGCGACCCGCGCCGAGCCGGACGCCTGGCCGACCAGGTCGAGGTACTGCCCGGCGAAGACCTCCGTCCGCATCGCGTCGAGGACGGCCAGGCCGCGCCACACCGCCGCAGGCGGCAGGCCGCTGGTGCGCAGCATCTCGTCGGTCCAGGCCAGCAGCAGGTCGCCGACGAGGATCGCCGACCCCATGCCGAATCGCTCCGCCGAGCCGCGCCAGCCCGCGGCGCCGTGCCGGGCCTCGAATCGCCGGTGGACCGACGGCTGGCCCCGGCGCGTGTCGCTGGCGTCCATCACGTCGTCGTGCACGAGCGCGCTGGCGTGCAGCAGCTCGAGGGAGGCGGCGGCCGCGAAGATCGCCGGGACGTCCGCCCCGCCGCAGGCGCGCCAGCCCCAGTAGCAGAACGCGGCCCGCAGCCGCTTGCCGCCCGCGAGCAAGTCCGCGATCGCATCGGCGCACGCAGTGAGCTCAGGGCTGAGGGCGGCGAGGTCGCGGCGCTGGCGCCGGATGAAGCCTCCGAGCGCGGCCTCGACCTCCCCGCGGACTCTCGCCAGGTCCGCCGGGCTCTGCCCGGGACTGCTCGCCATGCTCGTGACCCTAGCCGCCGCCGGACCTTGCCGGGCGAGGCGCGCTGGCGCCCGAGCCGGCCGTCATGCCGGGTCCTGTCGCGCGAGGCGCACGCCGTTGCCGGCCCGCCGCCCTCACCGCCCCGATAACCTGGGGCGATGCCACCTCGCACGGTCCGCCAGGCGCCCCTGATCAGGGAGCTGCTCGCAACCGGCGGGCGCTCGTTCTCCTTCGAGTTCATGGCGCCCAAGAGCGATGCCGACGAGCAGCAGCTCTGGTCGGCGGTCAGGCGCCTCGAGCCGCTGGGTCCCACGTTCGTCTCGGTCACCTACGGCGCCGGCGGCACCACGAGGGACCGGACCGTCCGGGTCACCGGCAGGATCGCCGAGGAGACGACCCTCACGCCGGTCGGCCACCTGACCGTGGTCAACCACTCGGTCGCCGAGCTCCGCCACGTGATCGGCTCCTACGCGGCCGTCGGCGTGCGCAACGTCCTCGCGCTCCGCGGCGACCCGCCGGGCGACCCGGCGGGGGAGTGGGTGCCCCATCCGCGGGGCCTGCGCCACGCGATCGACCTGGTCCGGCTGGTGCGGGAGTCGGGTGACTTCTGCGTGGGTGTCGCGGCGTTCCCCGAAGGGCACGTGCGGGCCGTGAGCCGGGAGGCCGACCTGGGGTTCTTCGTCGACAAGTGCCGGGCCGGCGCGGACTTCGCCATCACGCAGATGTTCTTCTACCCCGACGACTACCTGCGGTTCCGGGATGAGGTCGCGGCCCGCGGCTGCGGCATCCCGATCATCGCGGGCATCATGCCGATCACCAGCGTCCGCATGATCGGCCGCGCGGTGCTGCTGTCCGGTGCGAAATTCCCGCCCGGCCTGGCGGACCAGCTGGCCAGGCACGAGTCCGACCGGGCGGCCGTGCGCCGGATCGGCGTGGAGCACGCCGCCGCGATGTGCCGCAGGCTGCTCGACGAGGGCGTGCCGGGCCTGCACTTCTACACGCTCAACGGATCCCGGGCGACGGGGGAGATCTATCAGATGCTGGGGCTCGCCGACCGGGGCCGGCTGTCCGCCGCGATCGGATCGCGCAGCGGCAGCAGCGCTCCCATGATCGCGTAGGGAGGGCTGCCGCCCGGGAAGCTGTAGCCGGTCATCAGGTCGGAGAAGCCCAGGCGGCGGTAGAGCCGGCGGGCGGTCGTCTCCCGGTCGGGCGTCGACAGCATCACGGTGCGCTCCGGCCGCCCGGCGGTCATGGCGAGCATGAGCCGCGTGCCGATGCCCATCCGCTGGCGGGGCGTGAGCACGTGGATCTCGGCGAGTTCCATGCAGTCGGCGAGCCAGTGCGCGGCGGCGGTCAGCCCGAGGGACCAGGACAGGGCCGACCACACGGCGTCGTGCCACCACTGGCCGCCTGCGCCGTGGAACCCGTAGGCGAAGCCGACCACCGGCCCCTCCCGGTCCAGCCGGGCGGTGACCGCGCGGAACGCCGGGTACCCGGCATGCCGGCGCATCACCTCTCGCCGGCCCGGCAGCCCGTCCGGGTCGGCGCCCATCGCGTCGGCGTAGATCGCGAGCAGCGGGTCGAGCTCGCCGATGAACTCGGCCGGGCTGAGCTCGGTCAGCACAGGCAGGGACGGCACCCCGCCCAGCCTACGCGATCTGGAGCCGGGCGGGCCGGAGCCGGGCGGGCCGGAGGCGGCGGTGCGGGGAGGCGGCACGAGGCGCACGCGGGCGGCAGAGAGTGTCAGACCCCGCCGCTAGCTTCGAACGCAGCAGGGAAGCAGGTGGACAGCTGAACGAATCTATGTTCGAATTGATCCGTGGGAGCGCCCTTCGGCCCAGCCCCCTCGGGCCGCTCGGCGCCGGCCGGGCGCGGTGTGGGGAAGCGCCTCGCCCGGCCAGCCCACGGCGGATCAGGAGGACGTCGCCATGAGCACGATCACGCGGGATCGTCCCGGCAGCGCGCGGTGCCGGGTGGCCCCGTCGGCCCTGGCGCTGCTTGAGTCGGCGCGCCAGGGCCTGGCCTCGGCCGACGGCGAGGGGCAGGCGGCGGCCAGGTACGTGTGCGCGCACCTGGCGGCCCTGCGGGCCGCCGCCGCGATCGTGGCGGCCCGGGCCGAGCCGGCGTCCTCCCGGCGGCGGCGCCCGCAGAGCGTGTGGGAGCTTCTCTCCCGGGTCGAGCCGACGCTGAGCGAGTGGGCGGCGTTCTTCGCCGCGAGCGCGAGCAAGCGCGCGGCCGCCGAGGCGGGGCTCCCGCGGGCGGTCACCAGCCGCGAGGCGGACGAGCTGCTGCGCGACGCGGCGACGTTCGTCACGCTCGTGGAGGGCGTCCTGGGCGTGCCCGCCCAGCAGGCGCTGCCGCTTCCGACGGCGATCTAGCCGCCGCCGCCAGCGAAGATGTGGAAGCGACCGTCGCCGCCCGCCGCGGCCTCCCGCAGACGGGTCAGGACGCCGGGTCCATCGCGCCCCGGGCGCTGGAGTCCAGCACTCCCCAGCTGATCAGCTCCTCGGTCAGGTCGGCGGGGGACTTGTCGTAGATGACCGCGAGGGAGCGGAGGTCCTCCTGGCGGATGGACAGCACGCGCCCGTTGTAGTCGCCGCGCTGGCTCTGGATCGTCGCCACGTAGCGCGCCAGGGGCCCGGCCTTCTCCCGGGGGAGCTGGGCCATCCGCTCCAGGTCGATGACAAGCTTGGGAGCGGGCGCGAGCACGCCGGGACTTGAGTCCCCGGGCAGCAGCTCGGAGACCGGGACGCCGTAGAACTCCGCGAGCTCGGCGAGCTTCTGCACGGTCACCGACCGGTCGCCGCGCTCGTAGGAGCCGACAACGACGGCCTTCCACCGGCCGCGAGACTTCTCCTCGACTCCGTGCAGGGACAGGCCCTGCTGGGTTCGAATCGCACGCAACCGGGCGCCAAGGGTCTTTGCGTAGTCAGATGGCATGTTCTCGGGTCCCCTGGGCTGAATTCGTAGGAGCTTGGTGATGGTTACGGACAGTGACGGTAGGCCGCGAGCGCGACAAGGTCAAGCCGAACGGCAAAAAGTAACGCAACTCGTGCAGGACGGATTCCCGCTGCCCGCTTCGCTCCGGCCGGGGCGGCAACCACGGCGCGGGCGCGCCGCGGCCTGGTGGCGGGGCGGCTCGCGGGTGCTGGTAGGTTGAGCGTGACAGACGTCCTTTAACGCTCGTCCGGTGAGGCGGGCAAGGAGGTCCACTGATGGCTGCGATGGTGGGCGCCGCCCGGCCGGGGGCGGGCGACGGCAAGGCGGTCCTGGGCGCCGACGAGATCCGGCGGGCACTCACCCGGATCGGGCACGAGATCTTGGAGCGTACCGACGGCGGCGGCGACGTGGTGCTGCTGGGCATCCCGACGCGCGGGGTTCCGCTGGCCCGGCGGCTCGCCGGGCGGCTCGCCCAGGCGGAGGCCGCGGACGTCCCGTTCGGCTCCCTCGACGTCACGCTCTACCGGGACGACCTGAGGCTCCGCCCGGCCAGGGCGCTCGGCCACACCGAGGTGCCGCCGGGCGGCATCGACGGAAAGATCGTCATCCTCGTCGACGACGTACTCTACTCCGGCCGGACGGTCCGCGCGGCGCTGGACGCGCTCAGCGACATCGGGCGGCCCCGGGCCGTCCAGCTCGCGGTCCTCGTGGACCGTGGTCACCGGGAGCTGCCGATCAGGCCGGACTACGTTGGCAAGAACCTGCCCACTTCCAAGCGCGAGCAGGTCCGCGTCCTGCTGGCCGAGACCGACGGCGTGGACGCGGTCCGCCTGCTGGCAGGACCCGGCTCGCCGGGGGCAGGGGGCGGCCCGCCCCGGGCAGGCGGCGGCCCGCCGGGACAGGGGGCGCAGGCCCGGCCAGCTGAGTCCCGGCAGCCCGGTGCCGGCGGGCCGGCTGGCGGTGACCGGTGAACCGGCACCTGATCTCCGCGGCCGACCTGAGCCGCCAGGACGCGCTGGACATCCTGGACACGGCCGAGGAGCTCGCCGGGCTCGCCGGACGGCAGATCCCCAAGCTGCCCACCCTGCGCGGCCGGACCGTGGTCAACCTGTTCTACGAGGACTCCACCCGGACCAGGACCTCGTTCGAGGTCGCGGCCAAGCGGCTGTCGGCCGACGTGATCAACTTCTCGGCCAAGGGGTCCAGCGTCGCGAAGGGCGAGAGCCTGAAGGACACCGCGCTGACGCTCCAGGCGATGGGCGCCGACGCGGTGGTGATCCGGCACGGCGCCTCGGGCGCGCCGCATCGCCTGGCCCGATGGGTGGCCGGCAGCGTGATCAACGCCGGGGACGGCACCCACGAGCATCCCACCCAGGCGCTGCTCGACGCGTTCACGATCCGGCGCAGGCTGGGCCGCGTGGACGGGCTGCGCGTGGCGATCGTCGGCGACGTGCTGCACAGCCGGGTCGCCAGGTCCAACGTGTGGCTGCTGCACACGCTCGGGGCAAAGGTGACGCTGGTCGCCCCGCCGACGCTGCTGCCCGTGGCGGTCGGTAGCTGGCCGTGCGCGACCAGCTACGACCTCCCCGCGGTCCTGCCGGTCAGCGACGTGGTGATGATGCTGCGGGTGCAGCGCGAGCGGATGGCCGACGCCTACTTCCCGAGCGTCCGGGAGTACAGCCGCCGGTACGGGCTGGACGCCGACCGGCTGGCGCTGCTGCCCGGGCACGCGATCGTGATGCACCCCGGCCCGATGAACCGGGGCGTGGAGATCGCCGCCGACGTCGCCGACTCGCCGCGGTCCACGGTGGTGGAGCAGGTGGCGAACGGCGTCGCGGTCCGGATGGCGGTCCTGTACCTGCTGCTCGGCGGCGGCACTGCCGGCGCGGCGACCGGGGATGACCGGGGATGACCGGGGATGACGGGCGCGATGACCGGGGGTGACCAGCGGGATGACCGGGGGAGGAGCGGCGCGGTGCTGATCAGGGGCGCACGGGTCCTAGGCCGCGCCGCGGCGGACATCGTCATCGGCGACGGCGTGATCACCGAGCTGGCCGAGCCGGGCCGGGGAACGGCCGCCGGCCGCCAGGTCATCGACGCCACCGGCCTGATCGCGCTCCCCGGCCTGGTGGACCTGCACGCCCACCTGCGCGAGCCGGGCCGTGAGGACGCCGAGACCATCGCCAGCGGCACCTCGGCGGCCGCGCTCGGCGGGTTCACGGCGGTGCACGCGATGGCCAACACCGAGCCGGTCGCCGACACCGCCGGCGTGGTCGAGCAGGTGTGGCGGCTGGGCCGCGAGGCCGGCCACTGCGACGTCCAGCCGGTCGGCGCGGTGACCGCCGGGCTTGGCGGGACCCGCCTGGCCGAGCTCGGCGCCATGGCGGACTCGGCGGCGCGGGTCCGCGTGTTCTCCGACGACGGGCGGTGCGTGGCCGACCCGGCGCTGATGCGCCGGGCGCTCGAGTACGTCAAGGCGTTCGGCGGGGTGATCGCCCAGCACGCCCAGGAGCCGGGCCTGACCAGGGAGGCCCAGGTCAACGAGGGGGTGATCTCCGCGCGGCTCGGCCTGGCCGGATGGCCGGCCGTGGCCGAGGAGGCGATCGTCGCGCGGGACTGCCTGCTCGCCGCGCACGTCGGGTCGGCGCTGCACGTCTGCCATGTCTCCACGGCCGGCTCGGTGGAGATCATCCGGTGGGCGAAGTCGAAGGGCTGGCGGGTCACCGCCGAGGTGACCCCGCACCACCTGCTGCTCACCGAGGACCTCGCCGCCGGCTACGACCCGGTCTACAAGGTGAACCCGCCGCTGCGCACCGCCACCGACGTGGCCGCGCTGCGGGCGGGGCTGGCCGACGGGACCATCGACTGCGTCGCCACCGACCACGCCCCGCATCCGGCCGAGGCCAAGGAGACCGAGTGGGCGGCGGCGGCGTTCGGCATGACCGGGCTGGAGACCGCGCTGCGGGTGGTTCACGAGGCGATGGTCAGCAGCGGGCTGCTCGACTGGGCCGGCGTCGCCGACCGGATGTCGGCCCGGCCCGCGGCGATCGGCCGGATCGGCGGCCGGCACGGCTGCCCGGTCGCGGCCGGGTCCCCGGCCAACCTGGTGCTCTACGACCCCGCCCCGCTGCGGCTGGTCGACCCGGCCGCGCACGCCTCGCGCAGCCGGAACACCCCGTTCGCCGGGATGAAGCTCCCCGGCCAGGTGATCGCCACGTTCCTGCGGGGCCGCCCGACGGTGCTCGACGGGAAGCTGGCCGGGCGGTGAGGGCGCGGGTGACCGAGGCGGCGCGGGTGACCGAGGCGGCCGGCGTGCCCGGCCCGGCCGCCGCGCGGCCCGCCGGGCAGCCCGCGATGCTCGTGCTGGAGGACGGCACGGTCTTCCGGGGCACCGGGTTCGGCGCGCCCGGCGAGGCATTCGGGGAGGCCGTGTTCAACACCGGCATGACCGGCTACCAGGAGACGCTTACCGACCCGTCCTACTGCCGGCAGATCGTTGCGATGACCGCGCCGCACATCGGGAACACGGGGGTCAACGACGAGGACGACGAGTCCCGGCGGATCTGGGTCAGCGGCTTCGTGATCCGCGAGCCGTCGCCGGTGGTGTCGAGCTGGCGGGCGACCCGCTCGCTCGCCGACGACCTGCGCGCCCGCGGGGTCACCGCGATCGCGATCAGGGACACCCGGGCGCTCGCGCTCCGGCTGCGGGCCCACGGGGCCATGCGGGCCGCGGTCAGCACCACCGAGGACGACCCGGCGGCGCTGCTCGCCCGCGTGCGCGCCAGCGCGCCGATGACCGGCGCCGACCTCGCGCGCGAGGTCAGCACCCCCGTGCCCTACGTGGTCCGCCCCCCGGGCGGGACGCCGGCCAGGTTCCGGGTCACCGCTGTGGACCTGGGCATCAAGTCCGCGACCCCCCGGGCGCTGGCCGCGCTGGGCTGCGAGGTCCGGGTGCTGCCCGCCACGGCCACCGCCGGGCAGATCCTGGCCACCGAGCCGGACGGCGTGTTCTTCTCCAACGGCCCGGGCGACCCGGCGGCCTGCGGCTACGCGGTCGAGGCGATGCGGGGCGTGCTGTCCGCGCGGGTGCCGATGTTCGGCATCTGCCTGGGCAGCCAGATCCTCGGCCTCGCGCTCGGCCTGCGCACCTACAAGCTGAAGTTCGGCCACCGGGGGGTGAACCAGCCGGTGCGCGACCTGGCCACCGGCAGGGTGCGGATCACCAGCCACAACCACGGCTTCGCCGTGGCGATGCCGGCCAGCGCCGGGTTCGGCACGGCGTTCGGCCCCGCGCAGGTCACCCACGTCAACCTGAACGACGGGGTCGTCGAGGGGCTGCGCCTGACCGAGGCGCCGGCCTTCGCCGTCCAGTTCCACCCGGAGGCGGCTCCCGGACCGCACGACGCCACCGGGCTCTTCGGAGAGTTCTGCGAGCTGATGGAGCGGCACCGCCGGCCCCGCGGGACGGGCCAGGCGCCCGCGGGGGCGACGGGGGAGGGAGCCTGATGCCCAGGCGCGCGGACCTGCGCTCGGTGCTGGTGATCGGCTCGGGGCCGATCGTGATCGGGCAGGCGTGCGAATTCGACTACTCGGGCACCCAGGCGTGCCGGGTGCTCCGCCAGGAGGGGGTGCGGGTCAGCCTGGTCAACTCGAACCCGGCGACGATCATGACCGACCCGGAGTTCGCGGACGCCACCTACGTGGAGCCGATCACCCCGGAGGTGCTGGAGAAGGTGATCGCCGCCGAGCGGCCCGACGCGATCCTGCCCACGCTCGGCGGCCAGACGGCGCTGAACGCCGCCGTCGCCCTGCACGAGGCGGGCACGCTGGCCGCCTACGGGGTGGAGCTGATCGGCGCCGGCATCGAGACGATCAAGGCGGGCGAGGACCGGCGGGCGTTCAAGGAGATCGTCACCAGCGTCGGCGGCGAGGTGGCGCGCAGCGTCATCTGCCGCTCGGTGGACGAGGCGCTGGCCGCCGCGGCCGGCCTGGGGTACCCCATCGTGGTGCGCCCCTCGTTCACCCTCGGCGGCACGGGCTCGGGCGTGGCCGCGGACGAGGCGGCGCTGCGGCGGATGGCGGCCGCGGGCCTGGACGCCAGCCCGGTGACCGAGGTGCTCCTTGAGGAGTCCGTGCTCGGCTGGAAGGAGTTCGAGCTCGAGCTGATGCGCGACCGCAACGACAACGTGGTCGTGGTCTGCTCGATCGAGAACGTCGACCCGATGGGCGTGCACACCGGCGACTCGGTGACCGTCGCGCCCGCGATGACGCTCACCGACCGCGAGTACCAGCGGATGCGCGACCTGGCGATCGCGGTGGTGCGCCGGGTCGGCGTGGACACGGGCGGCTGCAACATCCAGTTCGCCGTCGAGCCGTCCACCGGCCGGATGATCGTGATCGAGCTGAACCCGCGCGTCTCCCGGTCCAGCGCCCTGGCCTCGAAGGCGACCGGCTTCCCGATCGCCAAGATCGCCGCGCGCCTGGCGATCGGGTACACGCTCGACGAGATCCGCAACGACATCACCGGGCAGACGCCGGCCAGCTTCGAGCCGGCCCTCGACTACGTCGTGGTCAAGGTGCCGCGGTTCGCGTTCGAGAAGTTCCCCGGCGCCGACCCGGCCCTGACCACGCACATGAAGTCGGTGGGCGAGGCGATGGCGATCGGCCGCTCGTTCGGCGAGGCGCTGAACAAGGCCCTCCGCTCGCTGGAGCAGCCCGGGGCGCCGCTGCGCTGGGACATCCCGCCGGGCGACCGGGGCGAGCTGCTGGCCCGCTGCGCGGTCCCGCATGAGGGGCGCCTGTCCACGGTCCACCAGGCGCTGCGGGCGGGGGCGACCGTGGCGGAGGCGGCCGCGGCCAGCCGGATCGACCCGTGGTTCATCGAGCAGCTCCGCCTCATCGAGGATCAGGCGCAGCACATCGCGCGGGCCGGCTCGCCCGCGTCGGCGGTGCTGCGGTCCGCCAAGTCAGCCGGGTTCTCCGACGCCCAGATCGCCCAGCTCACCTCGCTGAGCGAGGGCGAGGTCCGGGCGCTCCGGCACGAGCTCGGCATCCGCCCCTCGTACCACATGGTGGACACCTGCGCCGCGGAGTTCGCCGCCACCACGCCGTACCTGTACTCCAGCTACGACGAGCCGAACGAGGTGCCGCCGTCCGGCCGGCCGAAGGTGATCATCCTCGGCTCCGGGCCGAACCGGATCGGCCAGGGCATCGAGTTCGACTACGCCTGCGTGCACGCCTGCTTCGCGGCCTCGGCCGCCGGCTACGAGACCGTCATGGTCAACTGCAACCCGGAGACGGTCTCCACCGACTACGACACCTCCGACCGGCTCTACTTCGAGCCGCTGACGCTGGAGGACGTGCTGGAGGTGGTGGCGGCCGAGCAGGCCAGCGGGCCGGTCGCCGGGATGATCGTCTCGCTCGGCGGGCAGACCCCGCTCGGCCTGGCCAGGAAGCTGGCGGCCGCGGGCGTGCCGATCCTGGGAACCTCGCCGGAGGCCATCCACCTGGCCGAGGACCGGGCCGAGTTCAGCGCGGTCCTGGCCGCGGCCGGGCTGCGCGCTCCCCGGCACGGCACCGCGCTGTCGGTCCCCGACGCGGTCGCGATCGCCACCGAGATCGGCTACCCGGTGCTGGTCCGCCCCTCCTACGTGCTCGGCGGGCGCGGCATGGAGATCGTCTACGACGAGGCGACGCTGCGGGAGTTCGTCCAGCGCGCCACGCAGGCCAGCCCGGAGCACCCGGTGCTCATCGACCGGTTCCTCGACGACGCGATCGAGATCGACGTGGACGCGCTGTTCGACGGCGAGGAGCTCTACCTGGGCGGCGTGATGGAGCACATCGAGGAGGCGGGGATCCACTCCGGTGACTCCGCCTGCGCGCTGCCGCCGATCACGCTCGGCCGCGAGAACATCGAGGCGGTCCGCTCGGCCACCGCGGCGATCGCCCGCGGGGTCGGCGTGCGCGGCCTGCTCAACGTGCAGTACGCGCTCGCCGCGGGCGTGCTGTACGTGCTCGAGGCGAACCCGCGGGCGTCGCGGACCGTGCCGTTCGTCTCCAAGGCGACCGGCGTGCCGCTGGCCAAGGCGGCGACCCGCATCATGCTCGGGGAGACGATCGCGCGGCTGCGGGCCGAGGGGCTGCTGGCCGCCACGGGCGACGGGGGCGCGCTGCCGCTGGACGCCCCGGTCGCGGTCAAGGAGGCGGTGCTGCCGTTCGGCCGGTTCGCGGGCCCGGACGGCGGCGGCATCGACACGCTGCTGGGGCCCGAGATGCGCTCGACCGGCGAGGTGATGGGCATCGACGAGATCTTCGGCATCGCCTACGCCAAGTCGCAGGCGGCGGCCTACGGGCCGCTGCCGGTGAAGGGGCGCGCGTTCGTCTCGGTGGCGAGCAAGGACAAGCGGGCGATGATCTTCCCCGTGAAGCGCCTCGCGGACCTGGGGTTCGAGATCTGGGCGACCGCCGGGACCGGCGAGGTGCTGCGCCGCAACGGCGTGCATGCCACGATCGTCCGCAAGCACAGCGACGGGCGCGGGCCCGGCGGCGAGCCCACGATCGTGGAGCGGATCCTGGCCGGCCAGGTCGACCTGGTGATCAACACGCCGTTCGGCGAGTCCGGGCAGCCGGGGCCGCGCCGCGACGGGTACGAGATCAGGACCGCCGCGGTGCGCCGCCGCGTGCCGTGCATCACGACGATCGCCGGGCTCGCCGCGGCGGTCCAGGGGATCGAGGCGATCGGCAGGAACGAGGTCGGGGTGCGCTCCCTGCAGCGGCACGCGGAGCGCCTGCGCGGCATCGCCGGCGCCGCCGGGCGGCCGACGGGCGCCCGGGCATGACGCCCGCCCGCCCGCCGTCGGAGTCCGGGCCGCTGCAGGTGCGGGCGACCGTGCTCACCGTGCGCCGGGTGGACGCCTACCACGCGATCACGGCCGTCGCCCCGGGGATCGCGGCCAGATTCCGGCCCGGGCAGTTCGTCGCCGTCGCGGTCGGCGGCCCGGACACGTCCATGCTGCTGCGGCGGGCGTTCTCCATCCACGACGTGCGGCCCGACCACGGCGGGACGGTGGAGTTCGTGTTCGCCGCCCGCGGCCGCGGGACGCGCTGGCTGGCCGGGCGGCGGACCCGGGACGTGCTGGACCTGGTCGGGCCGCTGGGCCGGCCGTTCCCGGTGCCCAGGGACCCGGTGAACTGCCTGCTCGTCGGGGGCGGCTACGGCAGCGCGCCGCTGTTCCCGCTCGCCGCGCGGCTGCGGGAACGCTCGTGCACCGTGGACTTCCTGCTCGGCGCGGCCTCGGGGGACAGGGTGTTCGGCGCGCTGACCGCGCGGCGGACCGGCCGCTCGGCGACGATCACGACCGCCGACGGCTCGTTCGGCGTGCGCGGGGTCGTGACCGACGTGCTGGGCCAGGTCATCCACGACGCCCGGACCGACGTCATCTACGCCTGCGGTCCCATGCCGATGCTGCGCCAGGTGACCGCCCTGGCCCGCCGCTACGACATCCCGGTGCAGGTCGCGGTGGAGGAGGCGATGGCCTGCGGGATCGGCGTGTGCATGACGTGCGTGCTGCCGGTGGTCGGCACCGACGGGGTCACCCGGATGGTGCGGTCCTGCGTCGACGGGCCGGTCTTCCGCGGCGAGCTGGTGCGGTGGGACGACATCGGGACGATCCCCTTCGACGCGTTCGGCGCCCCGGGCTGGGAGCCGCGGCCCCGGCGGGCCGCCGCCCCGGACGGCGGCGGGGCGCGCGCGGGCGACGGCGGGGAGGACGGGGCCCGCGGCGGCGACGGCGGGGCCCGCGGCGGCGACGGCGCCCGGGGGAGGCCAGGTCATGGCGCCTGACCTGCGGACCAGGCTGGGCGGCACGGAGCTGCCCAACCCGATCCTGACCGCGTCCGGGTGCGCGGGCTCGGGGCGCGAGCTCGCCCAGTTCACCGACGTGTCGAAGATCGGTGCGATCGTGACCAAGTCGGTCATGCTCGCGCCCCGGGCGGGACGGCCCACCCCCCGGATGGCCGAGACCAGCAGCGGCATGCTCAACTCGATCGGGCTGCAGGGCCCGGGGATCGACGCCTTCCTCCAGCGCGACCTGCCCTGGCTGCTGTCCCGCGGCGCCCGGGCCGTGGTCTCGATCGCGGGGAGCACGGTGGAGGAGTTCGGTGAGCGCGCCGCCCGGCTCGCCGGCGCCGCCGGCGTCACGGCGATCGAGGTGAACATCTCCTGCCCCAACGTGGAGCACCGCGGCCAGGTGTTCGCCTGCGACCCGGTGGACGCGGGCGCGGTGATCGAGGCGGTCCGCGCCCGCGCCCGGCCCGAGGTCCCGGTCTTCGCCAAGCTGTCGCCCGACGTGACCGACATCGTGGCGATCGCCCGGTCGTGCGTCTCGGCCGGCGCCGACGGCCTGTCGATGATCAACACCCTGCTCGGCATGGTGATCGACACCGAGACGATGCGCCCGGCCCTGGCCGGCCTGACCGGAGGGCTGTCCGGCCCGGCGATCCGCCCGGTCGCCGTGCGGTGCGTCTGGCAGGTCAGCCAGGCGCTGCCCGGGGTGCCGATCATCGGCATGGGCGGCGTGATGACCGGCCGCGACGCCCTGGAGCTGATGCTTGCCGGGGCCTCGATGGTCAGCGTCGGGACGGCGATCTTCCACGACCCGTCGGCGTGCGCGCGGATCGTGCGCGAGCTCGATGAGGAGCTGGCGCGCCGCGGCGTGGAGAAGGCGTCCGAGATCGTCGGCCTGGCTCACGAGGCGCGCGCCGGCCGGCGGTCCTGAGCCGGGCCGAAGGGAGTCAACGATGACCGACCGCGCTCCGATCGCCGTCGCGCTCGACGCGCCGGACCTGGACACCGCCGCCCACTGGGCCGCCCTGGTGACGCCGCACGTGAGCACGCTGAAGGTGGGGCTGGAGCTCTACCTGCGGTACGGGCCGGAGGTGGTCGCCTCGGTGCGCGGGGGCCGCGGGGCCGCCGTGTTCCTCGACCTGAAGCTGCATGACATACCGGCCACCGTCGCCGGGGCGGCCCGCTCCGTCTCGCGGGTGCGGCCCGACCTGCTCACCGTGCACGCGGCCGCGGGCCCGGCCGCCGTCCGGGCCGCGGTGGACGCGCTGCCGGAGACCACGATCGTCGGGGTGACCGTGCTCACCTCGCTCGACGACGCCGACCTGGCCAGGATCGGGATGGCCGGGCCGGTCGGCGACGCGGTGCTGCGGCTGGCGGCGCTGGCGGTCGGCGCCGGGGCGCGCGGCCTGGTCTGCTCCCCGCGCGAGGTGGCGGCGGTCCGCGCCGAGGTCGGGCCCGACGTCACCCTCATCACCCCGGGGGTCCGCCCGCCCGGCCAGCGGCGCGACGACCAGGCCCGGGTCGCGACGCCGGAGGAGGCGCTGCGGGCCGGGGCGGACCTGCTCGTGATCGGCCGCCCGATCACCGCAGCCGCCGACCCGGGTGCCGCCGCGGCGGCCCTGGCCGCCGCGCCCCGCCGGGGCCTGGCCCGCTCGCCCGGCGGCGGCCCCGGCTGAGCCCGCCGGGCCGCCCAATGGACACGAACAGTGCCCGCAATGGTACAGTGGGTAATTGTAGGTGAAATGTAACGCGCCAAACGGGGGTTCACGTTGCCCCGGCGAGCCAGACTCGCTAGTTTCCCCTCGCAAAGCGAGATATTCGATACGAAACACGAGGTGACTACGCGTGGCTCTTCCTCCCCTGACCCCCGACCAGCGGAAGGCGGCCCTGGCGAAGGCCGCTCAGGCGCGCAAGGACCGTGCGGAGATCAAGAACAAGCTCAAGCACGCCACGACGACCCTGCCCCAGGTGCTGAAGGAGGGCCAGACCGACGACGTCGTCGGCAAGATGAAGGTGTCCGCCCTGCTTGAGTCGATGCCCGGCGTGGGTAAGGTCCGTGCCAAGCAGATCATGGAGCGGCTTGGCATCGCCGAGTCCCGGCGGGTGCGGGGCCTTGGCGCCAACCAGCGCATGGCGCTGGAGAAGGAGTTCGGCGAAGTCTGACCGCCGCCGTGCCCCGCGCGGGGACCGGGGACGTTCGGAGGGCTCATGAGTGAACCGGCGGGCCGTTCAGCGCCGCCCGGCCGAGTCCCCGTCCCCGCGCGCCCGGTCGTCCTCTCCGGCCCGTCCGGCGTCGGCAAGGGCACGGTCGTGCAGGCGGTCAGGCGCACCTGCCCGCAGGTGTGGGTGTCCGTGTCGGTCACGACCAGGCCCCCCCGGCCGGGGGAGGAGCATGGCCGCGAGTACTACTTCGTCAGCGAGGCCGAGTTCGAGGAGATGGCCGCCGCCGGCCGGCTGCTGGAGCGGGCGCGCTTCGCCGGGCACTGGTACGGAACGCCGCGCGACCCGGTCGCGCGGCACCTGGCGGCCGGGGTTCCCGTGCTGATCGAGGTGGACGTCGTCGGCGCCGGCCAGATCCGGGCGGCGATGCCCGGCGCCCTGCTGGTCTTCCTCGCCCCGCCGTCCTGGGACGAGCTGGTGCGGCGGCTGACCGCGCGGGACACGGAGTCGGCGGAGGGCGTCGAGCGCCGGCTCGCGGCGGCCCGGGAGGAGCTGCGGGCCGAGTCCCAGTTCGACCTGACCCTCGTCAACGAGTCCGTCGAGGACGCCTGCGCCCAGCTGGTAGCCTTGGTCACGGCCAGGCCGGTCATCTGGAAGGCATGAGGGTGTCAGGAACTCAGGCGCTTGAGGGAATCATCAACCCGCCCATCGACCAGCTTCTCGATGTGGTGGACAGCAAGTACGCGCTGGTGATCATGGCATCCAAGCGCGCCAGGCAGATCAACGCCTACTACAGCCAGCTCGGCGAGGGGCTCCTTGAGTACGTCGGGCCGCTGGTCGAGGCGCGGACCCAGGAGAAGCCGCTGTCGATCGCGCTCCGCGAGATCAGCGAGGGCCTGCTGAAGGCCGAGTCGGCCGAGGCGCCCGCAGCCTCCTGACCTGGCCCGGATGCCCATCGTCCTCGGCGTCGGCGCGGGCATAGCGGCGTACAAGGCCTGCGAGCTGCTCCGGCTGCTCACCGAGTCGGGCCATGACGTGCGGGTGGTGCCGACCGCCGACGCCCTCCGCTTCGTCGGCGCGCCGACATGGGAGGCGCTGTCGGGCCATCCGGTCACCGCGAGCCCCTGGGACGGAGCGCATGAGGTCGCCCACGTCCAGCTCGGCCAGCGGGCCGAGCTGGTCCTCGTCGCCCCGGCGACCGCGGACCTGCTGGCCCGGGCCGCCGCCGGGCTGGCCCCGGACCTGCTCGGGAACGTGCTGCTCACCGCCGGCTGCCCGGTCGTGTACGCGCCGGCGATGCACACGGAGATGTGGCAGCATCCGGCGACCCAGGCGAGCGTGGCGACGCTGCGCTCCCGGGGGGCGATCGTCCTGGAGCCGGCCTCGGGCCGGCTCACCGGGCCGGACACCGGGCCCGGCCGGCTGCCCGAGCCGGCCGAGCTGTTCCGCGCCGCGCTGCGGGTGCTCGCGCGCGGAGCGGCCGGCCTGGCGGCCGACCTGGCCGGGCGCCGCGTGGTGGTGTCGGCCGGCGGGACCCGGGAGGAGATCGACCCGGTGCGCTTCATCGGGAACTGGTCCTCCGGGCGGCAGGGGTACGCGCTCGCGGCGACGGCCGCCGCGCGGGGCGCGCAGGTCACGCTGGTGGCCGCGAACACCGAGCTGGCCGACCCGGCGGGCGCCCGGGTGGTGCGGGTCACGTCGGCCGGGCAGCTGCGCGAGGCGGTGCTGCGCGCCGCAGCGGACGCCGACGCGATCGTGATGGCCGCGGCGGTCGCGGACTACCGGCCGGCGGCCAGGAGCGACACGAAGATCAAGAGGGCCGAGGGCGCGCCGGCGCCGATCGAGCTGGCCGAGAATCCCGACATCCTGCGCGAGCTGTGCCGCCCGCCGCGCCGCGACGGCCAGGTGATCGTGGGCTTCGCCGCCGAGACCGGGAACCTCATCGAGAACGGCCGCGCCAAGCTGGCCGCCAAGGGATGCGATCTGCTGGTCGTCAACCAGGTCGGCGGCGGCCTGGCGTTCGGCGCCGAGGACAACGCCGCCGAGATCCTCGCGGCCGGCGGCGGCCGCACGTCCGTTCCGCGCGGGCCGAAGGAGGCGCTCGCCGACGTGATCTGGGACCTGGTCGCCGCCCGGCTGGGCTGAGCCCCGCGGCACCCGGCCGTTCCCGGCACGCCGCCCCGGCCGGGGCTGCGGCGCCCCCGGCTACACTTCGGCCAGGCCCGAGCGCCGGGAGCAGGCGGCCCGAGCGGCGGCGCGGGCCACCCGCAGAGCACGACCCCGCAGAGCAAGACCCCGCAGAGCACGACCCCGCAGAGCACGACCCCGCAGAGCACGACCCCGCAGAGCAAGACCCCGCAGAGCAAGACCCCGCAGAGCAAGACCCGGCCGCGGCACAGGACCCGCCGCGGCACAGGACCCCGAAGAGAAGGTTGTCACGTGGCTCGTCGGCTGTTCACCTCCGAGTCGGTCACCGAAGGTCACCCGGACAAGATGGCGGACCAGATCAGCGACGCGATCGTGGACGCCCTGCTCAAGGACGACCCCCAGAGCCGGGTCGCCGTCGAGACGCTGCTCACCACCGGCCAGGTCCACGTCGCGGGGGAGGTGACGACCAAGGCCCACGCCGACGTCCCCGGCCTGGTCCGGGAGAAGATCCTCCAGATCGGCTACGACTCCTCGGCGAAGGGATTCGACGGGGGGTCCTGCGGGGTCTCGGTCTCGATCGGCGCGCAGTCACCGGACATCGCGCTCGGCATCGCCGATGCGTACGAGTACCGGGAGGGCGAGGGGACCGGCGAGCTCGACCGCCAGGGTGCCGGCGACCAGGGGCTGATGTTCGGCTACGCCTGCCGGGAGACGCCGGAGCTGATGCCGCTGCCGATCATGCTCGCGCACCGGCTGGCCCGCAGGCTCGCGGAGGTCCGGCACGCCGGGGAGATCCCCTACATCCGGCCGGACGGCAAGACCCAGGTGACGATCGAGTACGCCGGGGACGCCCCGGTGCGGCTGGACACGGTCGTGATCTCCACCCAGCACGCCCCGGCGATAGACCTGAAGACCATGCTCGCGCCCGACGTCCAGGAGCGGGTGGTCGAGCCGGTCCTCGCCGGGCTCGATCTCGACTGCGGCCGGTACCGGCTGCTGGTGAACCCGACCGGGCGGTTCGAGGTCGGCGGGCCGATGGGGGACGCGGGCCTGACCGGCAGGAAGATCATCATTGACACCTACGGAGGGATGGCCCGCCACGGCGGCGGCGCGTTCTCCGGCAAGGACCCGTCCAAGGTGGTTCGCAGCGGCGCCTACGCGATGCGATGGGTGGCCAAGAACGTCGTCGCGGCCGGGCTCGCCGACCGGTGCGAGGCCCAGGTGGCCTACGCGATCGGCAAGGCCAAGCCGGTCGGGTTGTTCGTGGAATGCTTCGGCACGGAGAAGGTGCCGGTGGAGCGGATCCAGGACGCGGTGCTCGAGGTGTTCGATCTGCGCCCGGCGGCGATCATCAGGGACCTGCGGCTGCTCAGGCCGATCTACGCTCAGACAGCCAGCTACGGGCACTTCGGCCGCGAGGAGCCAGACTTCCTATGGGAAGTGACCAACCGGACCGACGACCTGCGGGCCGCCGCCGGGCTGTGACCCGCCGGCCGGCCCCGGCGGCGGAGTCCCCGGTCGCCCGGGTGGCCGTGGACGTGCCGCTGCCGCACCTGGACCGGCTCTTCGACTACCTGGTGCCGCAGTCCATGGCGGGATCGGCGGTGCCAGGATGCCGGGTCCGGGTCCGGTTCGCCGGGCGCCTGGCCGACGGCTTCGTGATCGAGCGCGCCGCGGCCAGCGACCGGGACGGCGCGCTGGCCTACCTGCACCGGGTCGTGTCTCCCGAGCCGGTGCTCACCGGTGAGGTCGCGGGGCTGGCGCGCGCGGTGGCGGACCACTACGGCGGCACGCTGGCCGACGTCCTGCGCCTGGCGGTTCCCCCGCGCCACGCCGCCGCCGAGAAGGGGGGCGGCGCCATTCCCGCCACGGCCGGGGGCGCGGCGGGTGCCCGGGCCGAGGCGGGCGCGGCGGGTGCCCGGGCCGAGGCGGGCCCGGCGGCCGCGTCGGCCGCGCCGCCGCCGGGCCCGTGGGCGAGGTACCCGGCGGGGCCGGCCTTCCTGGCCGCGCTGGCCGCCGGGCGCGCGCCGCGGGCGGTATGGTCGGCCCTTCCAGGCCCGGAGTGGCCCGGCGAGATAGCCCTCGCCGCCGCGGCCGCCGCCGCCGCGGGCCGCGGCACGATCGTGGTCGTCCCCGACGCCCGGGACCTGCAGCGCCTCACCGGGGCACTGGAGCAGGTCATCGGGCGGGGCGCGTTCGTCAGCCTGTCCGCCGGGCTCGGCCCAGCCGAGCGGTACCGGCGCTGGCTCGCCGCCCTGCGCGGTCAGGTCAGGATCGTCGCCGGCACCCGTTCGGCTGCGTTCGCCCCGGTGGCGCGCCTTGGCCTCGTCGTGGTCTGGGACGACGGCGACGACCTGCACGCCGAGCCGCGCGCCCCGTACCCGCATGCCCGGGACGTGCTGCTGATCCGGGCGCACCGCTGCGGTGCCGCGGTGCTGCTCGGCGGGTTCGCGCAGACCGCGGAGGCGGCGCAGCTGCTCGACACCGGCTGGGCCAGGCCGCTGGCCGCGCCCCGCTCCACGGTCCGCGCCCACGCGCCGCTGGTGACCGCCCAGGGCGAGGACGCCGAGCTGGCCCGGGATGCGGCGGCGCGCACGGCGCGGATGCCGTCGGTGGCGCTGCGCACGGCGCGGGCGGCGCTGGCTGCCGGGCCGGTGCTGTTCCAGGTGCCGCGCACCGGCTACCTGGCCGCGGTCGCCTGCCGGCGCTGCGGGACGCGCATCCGGTGCGACCGCTGCGCCGGCCCGGTGGCGCTGCCCGGGCAGGGCGAGCCACTGACCTGCGGGTGGTGCGGCGCGGCGCAGGCGCCGTCCTGCCCGGCCGGCTGCGGGGACGCCGGGATTCGCGCCCTGGCCACCGGGGCGCGGCGGACCGCGGAGGAGCTCGGCCGGGCGTTCCCCGGCGTCCCGGTGCGCACGTCGAGCGGGGCAAGCGTGCTCGCCGAGGTGCCGCCCACCCCCGCCATCGTGATCGCGACCCCCGGGGCCGAGCCGGTGGCGCCCGGCGGATACGGCGCTGCGATCCTGCTCGACGGATGGGCCATGCTGGGCCGGGCCAGCCTGCTCGCCGCGCAGGAGGCGCTGCGCCGCTGGATGAACGCCGCGGCCCTGGTAAGGCCAGGGCCACGGGGCGGCCGCGTGGTGATCCTCGCCGACCCGGCGCCGGCAGCGGTCCAGGCGCTGATCCGGTGGGACGCAGCCACGCATGCCGCCAGGGACCTGGCCGAACGGCGGCAGCTCGGCTTCCCGCCGGCCGTCCGGATGGCCGCGCTGACCGGCGAGGAGTCCGCCATCCGCGACCTGCTCGCGTCGGTCACGCTGCCGGAGGGGGCGCAGGTCCTCGGCCCGGTGGCCGTCGGAAGCAGCCCGCAGGCGGAGGCCGGGCGGCAGGCGGAGGCCGGGCGGCAGGCGGAGGCCGGGCGGCAGGCGGGGGGCACGCCGGCGGCCAGGTTCCTGGTCCGCGTCGCCCCGGCGGCGGGTTCGGAGCTGGCCGCTGCGCTGCGGGCCGGCCTGGCCGCGCGCAGCGCGCGCAAGGATCCCCGGCCGGTGCGACTTCAGGTTGACCCGGCCGAGGTGATCTGACCAGCGGCGCGCAGGTCGTATGGTGCTTGGGTGGCAGCTTCACGGCAGGACCCGGGCCAGCGCCCCGCCGCCGAGTCAGGTGCCGCGCCGCCGGGCACGCGCCCCGGCCCGCGGCGGGCCGGACGGGCGGTGGGGGCGGCGCGAGCGCCGGCCGGCCCCGGGCCGGCCGGCATGGGCCCGGCCGGCCCGGGAGGGAACGCTCAGCCCGGGTCGGCGAAGGCGGCACCTGGACCGGTGGCCGCGCCCGGGGAATCCGCGGCCGGCGCGGCTCCCGCACCAGGCCCGAACCGGCTGCCACCGGTGCGGCTGGCACCGCGTGAGGAGCTCGCCGCGCTCGCGCGGGTCGCCCCGCTCATGCGGGCGGCGCGTGACCTTGACCGCTGGGCGCAGCGCCGCGCCCCGCTGAATCCCGGCGCGATGCCCGGGGCCTCGGCCCAGGCCCACGGCGGCCAGGCGGCGAGCCAGGCTCCGGATCCCGCCCGGGACGAGGCCGGGCCGGCACCGGACTGGATCGCGGACGCCGCGGCGGACCTGGACCTGACGCCGCGTGAGGCCGGTGCCGCCTGGACGATCGCGGTGGCGGTGCGCCGGAGCGCCGGCCCGGGCGGCTCCGACCTCGGAGCGATCCTGGCCGGCGGCAGCAACGAGGAGGTGCTGCGCGCCTGGGACGCGGCGCTGTCCGCCACGCTCGGCTCCGAGCAGCTCGACGGGATAGCGACCGCGCTGTACACGGTCGGCGGGCCCGTCAGGATGGACGGCCTCTTCGACGCCTACACTGCGGCGGCCGGCAGGCTGCCCGGCCGGCCAGGCGACGGCGGCTCGCCCGGCGCCCCCGATCTCGGCGCCGACCTCTCGCGTGCCCTTGAGGCGCTGGCCGACCTCGGCGTCGTCGAGCTGGGAACCGACGACCCGGACGGGGGCCTGACCGTGGCGCTGTCCGCCCTGGGACTGTGGGGGATGAACCGCCGGCTCCGCGCGCAGGGCTGGCACGTGCCCGTCACCGGCGCCGTGGCCAGGGACGGGGCACCCGCGCTGCTCGCCGCCCTCGCCCGGTGCGATGCGGAGGACGGCGAGGCGGAAATCATGGCCTGGCTCGCGGCACGCGAGCCGGCGCTCGCCGCGGCCGAGCTGATCGACGCGGCGGCGAACGGCTCGCCCGGGCAGCGGGGCGCGGCGTTCGCGGTGCTCGACCGGATCGGCCGGCCGGCGCTCGACCAGGTCCGCGCGGCCCTGGCCAGGCCGCTGCTGCGCGCCCACGCTGCCGTCTGGCTGGCCGAGCACGGCGAGGACATCGAGATCGACCCGCGGGACCGCACGTGGCTGCTGGTCGACCTGGGCGCCGGCCTGCTTGAGGAGGCCAGCCCGCAGGACGTCGTCGCGGAGCTGCTGCCCGACCTGCCGCCCGAGGACCAGGCGGAGATCGTGGCCGGCCTGTGGCAGGTCAGCCACCCGGGCGTGACCGGACTGCTCACCGCCCTGAGCGAGCACCACCCGGATCCGGCGGTGGCGAGGGCGGCGCGCAAGGCGGCGTTCAAGGCCAGGTCCCCGGCGCCGTGGCTGCCGGGCCGTCCGGCCGCCGGGGAGGCGGCCCGCTGACCGGCTGTCCGTAGACTGGACCAGCAGCTGCCGCCGCCGCGGCAGGCCCGTGCCGTGGGAGGACTGCCGGTGAGCATCAAGCCGATCCGCCTCTTCGGTGATCCCGTGCTCCGCACCCCGGCGGACCCGGTCACCGACTTCGACGCCGAGCTGCGCCGGCTCGTCGCCGACCTCACCGACACCATGCGCGACGCGCCGGGCGTGGGCCTCGCCGCGCCGCAGATCGGCGTCAGCCTCAGGGTCTTCACCTATTACGTGGATGATCAGCTGGGGCACCTGGTCAACCCCGACCTGGACCTGTCGGAGGAGACGGAGACCGACGACGAGGGATGCCTGTCGTTCCCCGGGCTGGCCTACCCGACCACCCGCGCCTATGGCGTCGTGGCGAAGGGCTTCAACATGCACGGTGAGCCGGTCCGGCTGGAGGGGAGCGGGCTGCTCGCCCGCTGCGTTCAGCACGAGACCGACCACCTCGACGGGATCTTGTTCATCGACCGCCTCGACCCGGAGCAGCGCAGGCTCGCCATGAAGGAGATCAGGCAGGCGCAGTGGTGGGGCGAGCGGGTCCCGACGGTGAAGTTCTCGCCGCACCTGACTCACGGCCAGGCGCTGTAGCGGGAGGCCTCTCCGGTGCGCCTCGTCTTCGCCGGCACTCCCCGGGCCGCGGTCGTGTCGCTGGACGCGCTGCTTGCCTCGCGGCACACCGTCGAGGCGGTCATCACCAGGCCCGGCGCGCCCGCAGGCCGGGGCCGGCGGATGACGGAGAGCCCGGTGGCGCGGCGAGCGGGCGAGGCCGGGATCGAGGTGCTCCGCCCGGGCAGGCTGTCCGATCCGGCGTTCCTGGCCCGGCTGGCCCAGATCGCCCCCGACTGCTGCCCGGTCACCGCCTACGGCGCCCTCGTCCCGGCCGCGGCGCTGGCGGTTCCCAGGCACGGCTGGGTAAACCTGCACTTCTCCCTGCTGCCCGCCTGGCGCGGCGCCACCCCGGTGCAGCACGCCATCCTGCACGGGGACGAGATCACCGGGGCGACGACCTTCCGGCTGGTCGCCGAGCTCGACGCCGGACCGGTGTTCGGCATGGTCACCGAGCCGATCAGGGACCGCGACACCGCGGGGGACCTGCTCGCGCGGCTGAGCGCCAGCGGCGCCCGGCTCCTGGTGGCCACTCTGGACGGGATCGAGTCTGGCCAGCTCGTGCCGCGCGAGCAGCCGAGCGACGGGATCAGCTACGCGCCCAAGCTCGGGCGCGAGGACGCCCGGGTGAACTGGAAGCTCCCCGCGATCGCCGTGGACCGGCTGGTCAGGGCGTGCACGCCGGCGCCGGGAGCGTGGACCGCCCTGGGCGAGGCGACGATCAAGCTGGGACCGGTGGCCCCGGTGACCACCCCCGGCGGGACCGCCGGGACCGGCCAGCCGCCGCCTGCGACGCCCGCCCGCCTGGCGCCGGGGGAGATCGCCGTCGAGCCCGCCCGGGTCCTGGTCGGGACCGCCACGGTGCCGGTGGCCCTCGGCGACGTCCAGCCGGCCGGCCGGCGCCTGATGCCCGCGCTTGACTGGGTGCGGGGCCTGCGGCCCGGCGGCGCGCCGCTGGTGCTGGGCTGAGATGGCTGGCCCCGGCCTGGCCGCCCGGCGGGTGGCGTTCGACGTGATCAGCGCGGTGACCTCCCGTGACGCCTATGCCAACCTGCTGCTGGCCGCCGCGCTGCGCAGGCACGGGCTGAGCGGCAGGGACGCCGCACTGGCCACCGAGCTGGTGTACGGCACGCTGCGCGGGCGCGGCCAGTACGACGCGATCATCGCCGCGTGCGCCGACCGCGAGCCCGCGGCGATCGACGACGAGGTGCTCGACCTGCTCCGGCTCGGCGCGCACCAGATCCTCGGGATGCGGACGCCGCCGCACGCGGCGGTCGCCACCGCGGTGGACCTGGCCGTGCAGGCCGCCGGCCGCCGGCGGGCCAGCTTCGTCAACGCGGTGCTGCGCCGGGTCGCCACCCACGACCTGGCTTCCTGGCTCCAGATCGTCGCGCCCGACCGGGCCGCCGACCCGGTCGGGCACCTGTCGGTGCGGTACAGCCATCCCCGCTGGATCGTGGCCGCGATCGCGGAGGCGCTCGGGGATCAGCCGCCGGGCGCGCTGGCGGAGACCGAGCGTGCCCTCGCGGCCGACCGGCAGCCGCCCGGCGTGACGCTCGCGGCGGTTCCCGGCCTGTCGGACGCCGCCGAGCTGGCCGCCGCCGGGGCCGCCCCGGCCAGGTGGTCCCCGTACGGGGCGCATCTGGCGGGGGAGCCGGGTGCGGTCCCCGCGCTCGCGCAGGGCCGGGCGGGGGTTCAGGACGAGGCGAGCCAGCTCGCGGTCCTGGCGCTGGCCAGGGCCGCGTCGGCGGCCGGCGCAGCCGGCGGCCGGTGGCTGGACCTGTGCGCGGGCCCGGGCGGGAAGGCCAGGCTGCTGGCCGGCCTGGCCGCGCAGGCGGGTGCCTTCCTGGTCGCCGCCGACGTCCGCGCCCACCGCGCCCGGCTGGTCGCGCGGGCGCTCGCGCCGCTCGTCGCGTCGCGGGCCCCGGCCGGAGACCGGGGACCCGCGGGCAGGCCCGGCGGTGCCGGGGGCGCTGGGGGCGCGGCGGGCGTGCCGGGAGCGGCCGCCTGGCGCGTCCTGGTCGCCGACGGGACGCGGCCCGCGTGGCGGCCCGGCATCTTCGACCTGGTGCTGGCCGACGTCCCGTGCTCCGGCCTGGGCAGCCTGCGGCGTCGGCCCGAGGCCCGCTGGCGGCGCCGCCCGGAGGACGTGGCGGCGCTCGGCGGCCTCCAGCGGGCGCTGCTCGCGGCCGCGATCCGGTCCGCGCGGCCCGGCGGGGTGGTCGCCTACGTCACCTGCTCGCCGCACGTCGCCGAGACCAGGTCCGTGGTCGGCGACGTGCTCGCCGGGCACCGCGGGGTCGAGGTGCTGGACGCGCCCGGCTGCCTCCCCGAGGTCCCCGGGCTGCGCTGCCCCGGGCCGCACCAGCGCTACGCGCAGTTCTGGCCGCACCGGCACGGGACCGATGCGATCTTCGTGGCGCTGCTGCGGGTCCGCGCCCGCGGCGGCGGCTAGCCGGGCGGGCCGGCCAGGGCGCGCGCGTGACCGGGCCGCAGGCGGCCGCTGCCGATGTCGGCGCGCTGCCCTTCGGCGTAGCCGTCACCGTACCCGCTGCCGGTGTAGGTGACCTTGGACATCCGCGTCACCGGGTACGCCAGCGCGACCTGCCGCCGCACGATCGCGGACCGGTCGGCGAGCACGAGCGCGGCGCGCTCGGATGAGCCCGGCCGGCCCGCGCCGGCGCCGCGCGCTGCCCGCAGCTCGGCGTCGCGGACCCGCGCGATCACCGCGGTGGCGAAGCCGAGCAGCCAGCTCCGCCGCCAGGCCCGCGGGTTCCGGCTGTGCCCGGGGACCCGCGCGGCGGCCAGGCCGTGCCACATCTGGACCAGCAGCGAGGTGTAGAGCAGGTCGGTCCGCTCGATGTCGGAGGCAAATCCGAAGACATGCACCCGGCTTCCCGGCCGGCGGCCGGTGAGCAGCACGCACTGGCATCGCAGCGCGCCGGCGAGCCCGCAGAGCAGGTGCGCCTTCTCGCGGCCCCACGGATTGTCGATGTCCACGATGCGGTTGGCCGGCCGGTCCGTCTCGGGCCGGTCGGCGGCGAGCAGCGCCCGGTCGATGCCGTACCTGGCCATCAGCTCGGCGGCCTTGGCGGTCAGGGCCTGCGCCTCCTGCGGGGTCACGCCGTCGGCCTCGGCCTTGGCCAGCAGCTTGCGCACCCGGTCGAGCAGCCGGCCCGGTGCCTCGGTGTCCAGCACGTGCCCTCCTTCGCCGGAGCGCTCGAGCTCCGCGGACTGGCGTACCTTCGCGAACCTAGCGGATGGCGGGGACATCGCCCGGCCGAGTGCGCCCGTAGACTGCGGCATGTCATGAGCGTGCGGATCTCGCCGAGCCTGCTGGCCGCCGACTTCGCCCGGCTGGCCGACGAGGCCGCCGCAGTGGCGGGCGTGGCCGACTGGCTGCACGTCGACGTGATGGACGGCCACTTCGTCCCGAACCTGACGGTTGGCCTGCCGGTCGTGGCCGCGCTGCGCAGGCACGCCGCGCTGCCGCTCGACTGCCACCTGATGATCTCCGACCCGGACCGGTGGGCGCCCGACTACGCGCGGGCCGGCGCGGAGAACGTGACGATCCACGCCGAGGCCGCGGCAGCCCCGGTCCGGACTCTCCGGACGATCCGGGCCGCCGGCGCCCGGGCGGGCCTGGCGGTCAACCCGGGAACGGCGGTCGAACCCTACGCCGACCTGCTCGGCGAGGTGGACATGCTGCTTATCATGACCGTCGAGCCGGGCTTCGGCGGCCAGCCGTTCCTCGACCTTGTGCTGCCGAAGGTCCGGCGGGCGCGCGAGCTGATCGCCCGGCATGGCGGCGAGATCTGGCTCCAGGTGGACGGCGGGGTGGACGAGCAGACCATCGGGCGCTGCGCGCAGGCCGGCGCGGACGTGTTCGTGGCGGGCACCGCGGTGTTCGGCGCCCAGGACCCCGCCGCCGCCGTGAAGGCACTGAGGTCCGCGGCGCAGGACGCGCTGGCCGGCCGCCCCGCTCCCGGCGCGGCCGACGGCGGCCCAGCCACGCGCGGATGATGCACCAGGTCAGCGAGCGTCGTCCCCGCCCGCGCGGGGGTCATCCGGATTGATCGGCCCACCCGTCCGCGATGGTGGTGTCGTCCCCGCCCGCGCGGGGGTCATCCCGTCCTCCCGGCTGCGGTGCGCCGGGCGGCTGGCCCTCCCCCGATCCGGCGTCGCCGGGGTGGCCGGCCCGCTACAGTCGGATGCCGTGACGCGCAGGCCGCTTGAGGAGATCGTCGAGCCGGGATGGGCGCGGGCGCTGGCGCCGGTGGCCGGCCAGATCGCCTCGGCCGGGGACTTCCTGCGCGCCGAGGTGGCGGCCGGCCGGTCCTACCTGCCCGCGGGCGACCTGGTGCTGCGCGCGTTCACCCAGCCGTTCGACCAGGTCCGGGTGCTGATCGTGGGCCAGGACCCGTACCCGACGCCCGGCCACCCGGTCGGGCTGAGCTTCTCGGTGGCCCCGGGCGTGCGGCCGCTGCCGCGCAGCCTGGTGAACATCTTCCGCGAGTACGCCGACGACCTCGGCTACCCGGTGCCATCCAGCGGCGACCTGAGCCCGTGGACCGAGCGGGGCGTGCTCCTGCTCAACAGGGTGCTGACCGTCCAGCCCGGCAAGCCGGGGTCGCATCGCGGCAAGGGCTGGGAGGCGGTGACCGAGCAGGCGATCCGGGCGCTGGCCGCCCGGCCCGGCCCGCTGGTGGCGATCTTGTGGGGCCGGGACGCGCGGAGCCTGGCGCCGCTGCTGCGCGGCGCCGGCCTGGTGGAGTCGGCCCACCCCAGCCCGATGTCGGCGGATCAGGGGTTCTTCGGCTCCCGGCCGTTCAGCCGGGCCAACGAGATGCTCCGGAGGCTGGGCGGCGAGGAGATCGACTGGAAGCTCCCGTAGCGGCCCTCGCCGGCCGATTCGGGCGGGACCGGGCTTCCGGGCAGAATGGGGCCATGAACCCGCCGGCCGACCGCATCGGCGACCTCGCGGGCGCCGGCGACGGCTCCGAGGCCGCGGGCGGCACCGCCCCGTTCGTGGCCGTCTCCGGGCTCGCGGTGAGCTTCGGCTCGGTCCGCGCGCTCGACGGGGTTGACCTTGAGGTCATGCCCGGCGAGGTGGTCGCCCTCGCCGGGGAGAACGGCGCGGGGAAGACCACGCTGGTCCGCTGCCTGGCCGGCGACATCGCGCCGACCAGCGGCCAGATCCTGCTGGGCGGGCGGCCGTTGCCGCCCGACCCGCTGTCGGCCGCCAGGCGCGGCGTCGGCGTCGTCTGGCAGGACCTGGCGCTGTGCGAGAACCTGGACATCGCGTCGAACCTGCTGCTCGGCCGCGAGCGCCGCCGTCAGCTCCTGTCGGACGTGCGGATGCACGCCGACGCCGCCGCGCTGCTCGCCAGGCTCGGCATCCCGCTGGCCGACACCACCCGCACGATCCGCGCCCTGTCCGGCGGCCAGCGCCAGCTGGTCGCCATCGCCCGGGCGATGGTGGGAGAGCCCGCGCTGCTGTTGCTCGACGAGCCGACCGCGTCGCTGAGCCTGCGGCATGCCGCCCAGGTGGAGGAGCTGATCGCCGCGCTCCGGGAGCGGGCGACGACGATCGTGATCGCCTGCCACGACATCGACCTGATGTTCCGGCTCGCGGACCGCATCGTGGTGCTGCGCCACGGCCGCGTCGCGGCCGAGGCCGATCCCGCGGCCGTCCACCCCGACGAGGTCGCCGCGCTGCTGTCCGGCCAGGAGCTGGACTCCTCGCCCCGGCGCCAGCTGACCCGGCTGCACGGACTCACCGGCCGGCTGGTCGCCGCCGACCCGTCGTCCAGCCTGTCGCTGATCCTGTCCGCGCTCGGCGCCGCCCTGGGCTCCGACCGGCTGTGCATCCATCTGGCGGCCGGCGGCGAGCTGGCCTGCGCGGCCTCGTTCGGGCTGCCCGATGCCCTGCTCGCCCGGTGGTCCAGGCTGCCCGCCGGCCCGGACGGCGGCCCGGTGGGCCTGGCCGCCTCCGTCTCCAGGCCGGTGATCGTCGAGGACGCCGCGGCCGGCTGGGGCCCGTTCGCCGCGCTGGCGGCGTCCTGCGGCATCGCCAGCTCCTGGTCGGTGCCCGTCCTCGCCCGCGATGGGCTGGCGGGCGTGATCACCGGATTCAGCGACGTGCCGGGCAAGCCCGAGCGGGACCAGCTCGACCTGGTCACCGTCTACTCCGGCTACGCGGCGAGCGCGATCGAACGGGACCGGCTGCTGGACGAGGTCACCGAGCGCAACCGGGTGCTGGAGACGATCCGGGAGGTCCTCGAGACGCTGGCCGGCCCGATCGCCGTGGGCGAGGGGCTCGGCATCGCCCTCCAGGCGCTCTGCGCGGGCCTGCAGGCCGACGAGGTCCGGCTGCTCACCTGGTCGGCGGAGGGGGAGCCGAGGTGCCGTGCCCGCGCCGTCGGCGGAGGCGAGCGGATGCGCCGGGCGCCGCCTAGGCCCCGCGGCGGGCTGCCCGCCGTCACCGACCTGTTCGACCAGCGGCACGACGGGACGGCGCGGCAGATACCCGGCGAGGACGGCCGCTGGTACCTGGCGGTCACGTTCGGCGCGCCGGGCGGCCCGAGCGTGCTGCTGGCGAGCTGGCGGTCCGGGCCGCCGACCACGGAAGCGGCGGTCCTGGCCGAGGACGCGGCGCACTCGCTGCGCCTGGCGCTCGAACGGGAGCAGGCTGGCCTGGCGCTGCAGGAGGCCACGGCGCTGCGCCGGTCGCAGGAGCTCCAGCGCGAGTTCCTCACCCGGCTCAGCCATGAGCTGAGGACCCCGCTGACCGCCATCCGCGGCTACGCGACCAGCCTGCTGCAGCCCGACGTGACCTGGGACGCCGACTCGCAGCAGCGGTTCCTCGCCCGGATCGCCACCGAGTCCGCCAGGCTCGGCAGGCTCGTCGACGACCTTCTCGACTTCTCCGCGATCGAGCTCGGCATCCTGCGGCTGCAGCCGGACTGGTGCGACCTTTCCCTGGTGCTCGAGGCGGCCGCGGCGTGCCTGCCGCCGGAGCGCTCGGCGGCCGTCGGGATCTCCTGCGCCCCCGGGCTGCCGGTGGTCTGGGCCGATCACGACCGCCTGGAGCAGGTCTTCGTGAACCTGCTCGGCAACGCCTTCGCTCACAACCCGCCGGGGACCGCGGTCCGGGTGCGCGCCGAGCCAGCCGGCGCCGGGATGGTGGCCGTGACGGTCGCCGACGACGGAGTCGGCCTGCCCCCCGAGGTGGCGGCCGCGCCGTTCGAGCCGAGGCGGGGCCGGCGGACCAGGAGCGCCGGGGCCGGCCTTGGCCTGTCGATCGCCCGGGGGATCGTGGCCGCGCACGGCGGCCGGATCGACGTGCGGCCGGCGGATGCGGGCACGTGCTTCGTGGTGCTGCTGCCGGTCGAGGACGGCGCCCGCGGGGAGGACGGCACGAGGCCCGGCACGGCGGTGCCCGAGTGGCCCGCCGTGGCCGGGCGGGCGGCGCGTGCCGCGCCGGGGCGCGGACGGCCGGGCGGGCGGGCGCGGAGGGGGGTGGCAGCTAATGGCTGACCAGCACGGCAGGACGCGGGCCCTGCTCGTGGAGGACGACCCGAACATCGTGGACCTCATCCGGTCCAACCTGGCCGTGCGCGGCTTCGACACGGTGATCTCCGCGGACGGGTCGCGGGCCCTCCAGCTCCTGGACACCGAGGCTCCCGACATCGTCCTGCTCGACCTGATGCTGCCCGAGGCGGACGGGTTCGAGCTGTGCCGGCAGATGCGGGAGCGCTCCGGGGTCGCGATCATCGTCGTCTCGGCCAGGGGCGGCGAGCGCGACAAGGTCACCGCGCTGAACATGGGCGCCGACGACTACATGACCAAGCCGTTCAGCATCGAGGAGCTGCTCGCCCGGATCACGGCCACCCTCCGCCGGACCAGGCCCGCCCCGCCACCGCCGGCCGCCTCCCAGGTCATCGAGGTCGGCGACCTGCGCATCGACCTCGCCAGCGAGCAGGTGCTGCGGCGCGGGGAGCGGGTGCACCTGACGCCGACCGAGTTCGCCCTGCTCCGCGAGCTCGTCACCAACCGGGGCAAGCTGCTCACCCACGCGCACCTGCTGCGCCGGGTCTGGGGGCACGGCTACGAGACCGAGACCGAGTACGTGCGGGTCTACGTGCGCAGGCTCCGCTCGAAGCTGGAGGACGAGGGCGGTGTGCCGCTGATCCTGACCCAGCCGCGGGCCGGGTACCGGTTCGCACCGGACTAGCCCGGCCAGCCGGAGCGAGCGGCCGGGCGGAGCGGGTCCGCGGGGCGGGGCCGTCGAGCCGGGGCGGGACCATCGCGCGCGGCGGCGGCCACCGCGGCCCGGCGTATTCCGCCAATAGGCTCGCGTTAATGGAATTTTCATGCCGTGCGGCAGATGTTAACGGCCACGTTCATCCCGCGACTTCTAGAGTTCAGCTCGACAGGCGGCTGCGGGCGCCCGCCGGAGGCGGGCGGCATGGCGCCGGTCCGGTCACTGGCGGCCGATCCAGCCAGCACGACGAAGCGGGTGGTGCAGTTGCAGCAAGTAACCAGGAAGGTCGCCCTCACGGCGACGGTCGCGGGCCTGGCCGTCGTCGCCGCGGCCTGCGGCAGTTCATCGAACAAGCCTTCTGGCGGCAGCCACAGCAGCGTCGCTGTGCCGCAGATCTCGGCCACGCAGTTCAACCGCACGTTCTCCGTAATGGCCGAGCTCAAGCCGCTCGCCAAGATCGGCAAGGGGAACGTCGCGGTCATCCTTCCCGACACGGTGTCCTCGGCCAGGTACACCGAGTTCGACGCGCCGTACCTGACCAAGGCGCTGGAGGCGGCCGGGCTGTCGGCCTCGCAGTTCACCGTCCAGAATGCCCAGGGCAGCGATGCGACGGAGCTGAGTGACGCGCAGACCGCCATCACCAAGGGCGCCACCGTCCTGATCATGGACCCGCTCGACTCCGGCGTCGGCGCGGCGATCGAGAAGTACGCGGCGGCGCACGGCGCGGCCGTCATCGACTACGACCGGCTCACCCTCGGCGGCAGCCGCAAGTACTACGTCAGCTTCAACAACGTCAAGGTCGGCAACCTGCTCGGCCAGGGCCTGGTGCAGTGCGTGAGCGCCTGGCACGTCGCCCACCCGAACGTCCTCGTCATGTACGGGTCGCCGACGGACAACAACGCCACGCTCTTCGGCGAGGGCTACAACGCGGTCCTCGGCCCGCTGTTCAAGTCGGGCAAGTGGAAGGAGGTCGGCAAGGCTCCGGGAACCTGGGACCCGCCGACCGCGCTGACCGAGTTCCAGCAGCAGTTCACCGCGCATCCGAGCATCAACGCGCTGCTGTCGCCCAATGACGAGAACGCGGCGCCGATCATCAGCTACCTGCAGAAGAAGGGGATCAAGCCCAGGACGTTCCCGGTGACCGGCCAGGACGCCACCCTGGTCGGCCTGCAGAACATCCTGGCCGGGTACCAGTGCGGCACCGTCTACAAGCCGATCTACCTGGAGGCGCAGGCCGCGGCCGCGCTCGCGATGTACCTGCGGGCCGGGGTGACCCCGCCGGCCGCGCTGGCGAACGGGACGACGATGGACACCACGTCGCACGTCGCGGTGCCGTCCGTGCTCTTGACTCCCACCTGGGTGACGACGTCGAATATGGCGAGCACGGTCATCGCGGACAACTTCGTGCCCGCATCGCAGCTGTGCACGGCCAAGTACAAGGCGGCCTGCCAGGCGGCCGGGATCTCGGGGTAGGAATGATCGCTCGGGGCAGCGAAGGCCTCCGGCAGTGGTGACGCCCTCGGACGGTGCCCGGCCCGCCGCGGCGGGCCGGGCACCGTCCGGCCAGGGCGGGCCGGGCCAGCGGCACGCGGCCGGCGACGGCCGGGCCGGCGGAGCGCCGCTGCTGCGGCTGCGGGGGCTCGGCAAGCGGTTCGGGCCGGTGCAGGCGCTCTCCGGCGTGGACCTCGACGTGCCGGCCGGGCAGGTGACCGCGCTCGTCGGTGACAACGGCGCCGGCAAGACCACGCTGATCAAGTGCGTCGCGGGCATCTGGGAGCCGAGCGAGGGCGAGATCATCTGGAAGGGCCACCCGGTGCACGTGCGCACGCCGCGGGACGCCTCGGCGCTCGGCATCGCGACCGTGTACCAGGACCTGGCGCTCTGCGACAACCTGGACATCGTGCAGAACATGATGCTCGGGCACGAGCCGCGCAAGTTCGGCCTGCTCGACGAGGTCGCGATGGAGCTGACCGCCAGGCGCACCCTCGCCGACCTGGCGGTGACCACCGTGCGCTCGGTCCGGCAGACCGTCGGCTCGCTCTCCGGCGGCCAGCGCCAGTCGGTGGCGGTCGCCAGGGCGGGCATGCAGGAGGCCCAGCTCGTCATCATGGACGAGCCCACCGCGGCGCTCGGGGTGAGCCAGACCGAGCTCGTGCTCGCCCTGATCACGCGGCTGGCCCAGCGCGGGCACGCGGTGATCGTGATCTCGCACAATCTCAACGACGTGTTCCGCGTCGCCGACCGGATCGCCGTGCTCTACCTCGGCCGGCTGGTCGCGGACGGCCCGGCCGCCGAGTTCGACCGGCAGTCGGTGGTCGACATCATGACGACGGGCACGTCCCTGCGCCGGGGCAGTGGCGCGAGCTCCCGTGAGGGCGCGCTGCCCGCGGCGCCGGACACCGGCTGGGAGGTCTAGCCATGGCAGTGCCCACGCAGGAGCCGACGCCCGGCGGGCGGCGGGCGGTGGTCGCGGCCGAGCCCGAGTCCGCCGCGCCGGTCGACGTCACCGGCGTCGGGGCGCCCGACCTCATCGCGGACTCGTTCGGCGAGTACGCGCGGATCTGGTTCCGGCGGATCCGCAGCGGAGAGAGCGGCGTGCTGCCGGTCGTGATCGGGCTGATCGGGATCGTGATCTACTTCCAGGTCCGCAACGCCCGCTTCCTGTCGGCGGGCAACCTGGTCAACCTGATGACCCAGGCGGCGTTCCTGGTGACGTTCGGGATGGCCGAGGTCTTCGTGCTGCTGCTCGGGGAGATCGACCTGTCGGTCGGCTACAACGCCGCGCTCGGCGCCGTGATCACGCTCTGGCTGCTCGCGCACCCGTTCCCGCTCTGGCTCGCCGTCCTGGCCGGCCTGGCGTTCAGCTCCGCCTACGCCGGCGTCCAGGGCCTGATCGTGACCCGCCTGGGGCTGCCCTCGTTCGTGGTCACCCTCGCCGGGTACCTGTGCGGGTTCGGCCTGCTGCTGTTCCTGATCAACACCGCGGCGCCGAACTCGGGCGGCACGATCTCGCTGACCAACAACATCCTCGCCGACATCGAGTACGGCTCGCTGAGCCCGGTGGCCAGCTGGGTCGTGATGCTCGCCGCGGTCGCGGCCACCGCCGTCTTCATGATCGTCCGGGATGCCCGCAGGCGGGCGAACCGGCTTGCCGCCCCGCCGCTCAGCGTGACCTTGCTGAAGATCGCGATGATGGCGCTCGTGGGCGTCGCCGTGGTGCTGGTGAGCAACATCAACAGGAGCCTGAGCGCCACGGTCATCGCCGGCGTGCCGTGGGCCGTGGTGCTGATCCTCGCGCTGCTCGTCGCGTTCACCGTGCTGCTCAACCGCACCAGGCTCGGGCGGTACGTCTACGCGATCGGCGGGAACGCCGAGGCCGCCCGCCGGGCCGGCATCAACGTCGGCCGGATCAAGGTCCTCGCGTTCACCCTCTGCGGCCTGACCGCCGGCATCAGCGGCCTCATCTACGCCTCGAACCTGCAGTCGATGTCCAACAACTTCCAGGGCGGCCAGTACGTTCTCTACGCGGTAGCGGCGGCCGTGATCGGCGGCACCAGCCTGTTCGGCGGCCGCGGCCGGATGGTGGGCGCGGTCCTCGGCGGGCTCGTGGTCGGCGTGATCTTCAACGGCCTGTTCCTGCTCGGCCTGGGCCCGGCGGCCCAGAACATCTGGTCGGCCGTCGTGCTGCTGGCGGCGGTGCTCGTGGACGCCCTCGCCAGGCGGGGAGCGGCGGCCCGGTAGCGGGCGGGGCCCGCCGGCGGGCGCCGCGGGCGCCGGCCGGTGCCTCCTCGGCCCGCGCGGGCCCGGGCGGGCCGCGGGGCCGTGGCATACTGGTTTGCACAGGAAAGGCGTGCTCCGGGGTCGGTGCAACTCCGAACCGGCGGTGACAGTCCGCGACCCGGCCGCGCAGCGGGCGTCCCGGACCTCCCGGGAGCGCCGCCGCGTCGGCCGGCTGAACCGGTGGGATCCCGGTACCGACGGTGAAAGTCCGGATGGGAGGCAGCACGCGCGCGGCCGCATGCGGCCGCGAGATCGCGCGTCGGCGCGCCCCGGGGCCAGGACGGCGGGAGGGGCGCGGTGTTCACCGGAATCATCGAGGAGCTCGGGACCGTCGCCGCGCTCGAACGGCGCGCCGAGTCGGCGCAGCTGACGGTCGGGTGCCCTGTCATCGCGGCGAGCCTTGAGCCGGGCGGCTCGGTCGCGGTCAACGGCGTCTGCCTGACGGTCACCCGGGCCGCCGGCGGCAGGTTCACCGCGGACGTGATGGGGGAGACGCTGGCCAGGAGCGGGCTCGGCGCGCTGGCCCCCGGCGACCCGGTCAACCTGGAGCGGCCAGTGCCGGCCGCCGCCCGGCTGGACGGCCACATCGTGCAAGGGCACGTGGACGGGACCGGCCGCGTCGCCGGGCGCCGGGCTGCCGATGGCTGGCAGGTGCTGCGCATTGGCGTGGGCCCGGGGCTGTCGCGGTACCTGGCCGAGAAGGGCTCGGTGGCGGTCGACGGCGTCAGCCTGACCGTGTCTGCGGTCAGCGAGGCCGGGGGCGCCGGCCCGCGGCCGGGCGGCGAGAACTGGTTCGAGGTGAGCCTCATCCCGCAGACGCTGGCGCGGACCACGCTCGGGGCCCGGAATCCCGGGTCGGTGGTGAACATCGAGGTCGACGTGCTCGCCAAGTACACCGAGCGGCTGCTGGCATGGCACGGCCGGCTGCCTGCGGCCGCGGGCCTTTCGGCCGCCCGGCCCGCCGCCGGGGATCCGCGGTGAGCGCGCCAGGCGCCGCGGCGCGGATCGACGGCGTCGGCCTGGACAGCGTCGAGCGGGCGATCGCCGAGATCGCGGCCGGCCGGCCGGTCGTGGTGGTGGACGACGCCGACCGGGAGAACGAGGGCGACATCATCTTCGCGGCGAGCAAGGCCACCCCGGAGCTGCTCGCGTTCACGATCCGGCACACCAGCGGCGTGATCTGCGTGCCGATGCTCGGCGAGGACCTCGACCGGCTCCAGATCCCGCTGATGACCAGCCAGAACACCGAGCGGATGCGGACGGCGTTCACGGTCAGCGTCGATGCCCGCGACGGCGTCACGACCGGGATCTCGGCGGCCGACCGGGCGAGGACGGTGCGGGCGCTGGTCGACTCGGCGACCGAGCCCTACGAGCTGGTCCGGCCCGGGCACGTGTTCCCGCTCCGCTACACCGACGGCGGCGTGCTGCGCAGGCCCGGGCACACGGAGGCGGCGGTCGATCTGGCGCGGCTGGCCGGCCTGCCGCCCGCCGGGGTCCTCGCCGAGGTGGTGAACGATGACGGGACGATGGCGCGCCTTCCCGCACTGCGTGAGTTCGCCGACTCGCACGGCCTGGCGCTGATCTCGATCGCCCAGCTCATCGAGTACCGCCGGCACCGGGAACGGATGGTGACCCGGGTCGCCGAGACCCGCGTGCCCAACGCCCACGGGCTGTGGCGGGCCATCGGCTACCAGAACCTGATGGACGGGACCGAGCACCTGGCGCTGCTGCTCGGCGACGTGCCCGGCCAGCCCGCGAGGGACGCTGCCGCGCCAGCGCCGCCCGACGTGCTCGTGCGCATGCACTCGGAGTGCCTCACCGGGGACGTGTTCGGGTCGCAGCGGTGCGACTGCGGCAGCCAGCTGAGCGCGGCGATGGCCGCCATCGCCGCCGAGGGCCGGGGCGTCGTGCTCTACCTGCGCGGCCACGAGGGCCGCGGCATCGGCTTGCTCTCCAAGCTGCGCGCCTACCAGCTCCAGGACGAGGGCGCGGACACGGTCGACGCCAACACCGAGCTCGGCCTGCCGGTGGATGCGCGGGACTACTCCACTGGCGCGCAGATCCTCGCCGACCTCGGCGTGGAGTCGCTGCGGCTGCTGACCAACAACCCGGCGAAGGTCAAGGGCCTGGCCGACTTCGGGCTCAAGGTCACCGGGACCGTGTCGCTCCCGGTCATCCAGACCCCGCACAACCTGCGGTACCTGATCGCCAAGCGGGACCGGCTCGGCCACCGGATCGAGATCTCCGAGCCCCGGAGCGACGTGGCCGCCGTAAGGGTCCGGTCCGGGAGCGCCGGATGAGCGGGGCGGGCCGCCCGGGCGCGGAGCCGTTCGACGCGGCCGGCCTGCGCCTGGCGATCGTCGCCGCCAGGTGGCACGCGCCGATCACCGATGTGCTGCTGACGCGGGCGGGGGCGGCGGCCGCCGCCTGCGGGATCGGATCTCCCTCGGTGGTCCGGGTTGCGGGCGCGCTCGAGCTGCCGGTCGTCGCCGCCGAACTGGCCAGGGCTCACGATGCGGTGGCGTGCCTTGGCGCGGTGATCAGGGGCGGCACGCCGCATTTCGACCATGTGTGCGATGCCGTCACCTACGGGCTCACCAGGGTGGCGCTGGACACCGGGACGCCGGTCGGCAACGGCGTGCTCACCTGTGACACGGTGCAGCAGGCGTGGGATCGCTGCGGCGCGGCGGGCAGCGCGGAGGACAAGGGCTGGGAGGCTGTGCTTGCCGCGCTGGACACCGCGCTCGTGCTACGGAGCGTCCGGGCGGGCGCCGCCGGTCCCGCTCCCCCCGCCGGCCGCGGGCCCCGCGAGGCCACGACCCCGGTGGCCCTCGGCGGAACGAATAAGTTAGGCTAGCCTAACCTCAGCCAGCCGCCGACGGGAGGACCGACGCCCATGCTTGCCACCCTGGTGATCTTCCTGCGCGAAGGAGTCGAGGCGAGCATGATCGTCGCGATCCTGCTGGCCTACCTCAGCCGCACCGGGCAGCGACGGTACTTCGGGGACGTCTTCGCCGGGGTGGGCGCGGCGCTCGGGCTCGCCGCCGCCGGAGGCGTCGCCGCGTACCTCACCGTCCGGACCTACGCGGGCTCGCGGGTGCAGACGATCTTCGAGACGGCCACGTTCCTGCTGGCCACCGTGCTGCTGACCTACATGACGTTCTGGATGCGCTCGCATGCGCGCGGCCTGAAGTCCGAGCTCTCGTCCCGGCTCGGCGCGGTGCTCGGGCAGGACCGCGGCGGCGCCCTGGAGCCGCCGCCCGCCCGGGCGGAGCTGACGGATGCGGCCGCGATGACGGATGCGGTCGCGGTGACGGATGCGGTCGCGGTGACGGCGGGGACCCAGGGCCCGGCGAGGCGGCCCGGCGGCATGAGCGCCGCCGACGTCGGCGCCGGCGGCACTGACGCGGGCAGCGCGCCCCCGGGGCGCCCGGCCGGCCGGGCCACCCGGGTCGGGCTCGCGCTGCTGGCCTTCCAGGCGGTTGGCCGGGAGGGCGTGGAGACGGTGGTGTTCACCCTGGCGATCGCGTTCTCCTCGGCGCACCGGGCCGGGATGCTGGCGGGCGGGCTGATCGGCCTGGCCATCGCGCTGGGCATCGCGTTCACGATGTACCGGCTCGGGCACCGGATCAACGTGGGCCGGTTCTTCGCGGTGGTCGGGGCGCTGCTGATGATCTTCGCCGCCGGGCTGCTCGTCGACGCGGTGCAGAACCTGCAGCAGCTGGGCTGGCTGCCGATAGGCAGGCATCCGCTCTGGCACACCGGCTCGATCCTGAGCGAGGACAGCGCCCTCGGCGACATCGCCCACAGCTTCCTCGGCTACGCGCAGAGCCCGACCGTGCTGCAGGCGGCGGTCTACCTGACCTACCTGGCGTGCGTGCTGGTCGCCTTCCTCGGCATCGGCCAGCGCATCCGCCGGGTCGCCGCCCGCTGACGCGCCCTCGCCGCCCGTGCGCACCCGACATAGGCTGGGATCCAACGGACTGAAGGCGGGCGGGCGTGCGGGACATCCTTGACCAGGTCATCAAGTGGTGGGACGCGGGGGATACGTTCGGCCTGGCCACCGTGGTGCAGACGTTCTCGAGCGCGCCCCGGGAGCCGGGCGCGGCGATGGCGGTCTCCTCGGCCGGCGAGGTTGTCGGAAGCGTGTCGGGCGGCTGCGTCGAGGGCGCGGTCTACGAGCTGGCCGGCGAGGTCTGCGCCAGCGGCCAGCCGGTGCTCCAGAGGTACGGCGTCAGCGACGACACTGCCTTCAGCGTGGGCCTGACCTGCGGGGGGATCATCGACATCCTCGTGGAGCCGGTCAGCGCAGGGCGGTTCCCCGAGCTCGGCGAGATCGCGGCCGCGGTGCGCGCGGGCGAGCCGGTGGCTGTGGCCACGGTGGTGGCCGGCCCCGGGGCGATCGGCAGCCGGCGGGTGATCTGGCGGGCCGGCCGTGAGCCCGCGGCGAGCGGCACCCTGGGCGCGGGTGACCGGCTCGACCAGGCGGTTGACGACGATGCCCGGGGAATGCTCGCCCAGGGGCTGACCGGCGTGCGACGGTATGGTCCCGAAGGGCAGCGGCGCCGCGACGACCTGTCGGTCTTCGTGCAGTCGTTCGCCCCGCCGCCGCGGATGCTCGTGTTCGGCGCCATCGACTTCGCGGCGGCGGTCGCCCGGGTCGGGGCGTTCCTCGGATACCGGGTGACGGTCTGCGACGCCCGGCCGGTGTTCGCCACGAAGGCCAGGTTCCCCGACGCCGACGAGGTCGTCACCGACTGGCCGCACCGGTACCTGGCCAGGACCGTCACCGACGATCGCACCGTCATCTGCGTGCTCACCCACGACCCCAAGTTCGATGTGCCGGTCTTGCAGGTCGCGCTCCGTGCGCCGGCTGCCTACATCGGCGCGATGGGGAGCAGGCGCACGCATGAGGACCGGCTGGCGAGGCTGCGCGAGGCTGGGATGACCGAGGACGAACTGGCCAGGCTGCGATCACCGATCGGCCTCGACCTGGGTGCCCGGACGCCGGAGGAGACCGCCGTGGCGATCGCCGCGGAGCTGATCCAGCTCAGGTGGGGCGGCACGGGCCGGCCGCTCACCGTGACCGGCGGGCGGATCCACCACGGCTGACGCGGATCCCGCCGTCGCGCCCGGGCCGCCGCGCGTGGCCGGCCTGCTCCTCGCCGCCGGGCAGGGCAGCAGGCTGGGGCGGCCGAAGGCCCTGGTCGAGCTCGCCGGGCAGACGCTGGCGGCGCGCGGCGTCGCGCTGCTGAAAGATGGCGGAGCCGACCCGGTCGTGGTGGTCAGTGGCGCCGCCGAGCTTCACCTACCCGGCGTGATCATGGTTCGCAACCCCGGCTGGGCCACAGGAATGGCCTCCTCGCTGCGGGCCGGCCTGGCCGCGCTGCCCGGCGACAGCGACGCCGTCGTGATCGCGCTGGTCGACCAGCCGCTGATCGGGCCGGAATCGGTCCGCCGGCTGATCGCCGCGCACACCGCGGGAGCAGGGGCGGCCGTGGCCTGCTATGAGGGCCGGCCGCGCAACCCCGTGATGATCGCGCGCGGGCACTGGGCCGCCGTCGCCTCCGCTGCCGTAGGGGAGGCCGGCGCACGGGCCTTCCTGCGCGCCAGGCCGGACCTGGTGACCCTGGTGGAGTGCGGCGACACAGGCCGACCGGACGACATCGACACCGAACGGGACCTCAAGCGGATCGAGGGATTGCTCGCCGCCCGCCAGCCGCGGTGCCGGTTACAGGCGCGGCGCGAGGTCTCCGGTCCGGACCGCCTCGGCGACAAGCACCCCGAACAAGTAGAAATAGGCCGATTCCTCGTCGGTGAACACGCGGACCTCGTGCCTCGCGCCACCTGCCGAGTTGAAGACCTCGAATCCCTCCTCGGTCCGGACCAGGCACATGGCGCCGTCGACGTCCTCGCCGATCGCGTAAGCGCCCGCTGGGATGGCCGCCTGGGCAGCCAGCTCGGAGAAGATCCGCTGGGTTGGCATCCGCCGCCTGGTTGCCCGGCGTCGCCGCGGGGCGGACACGGCGGACAGCCGGGGCTCGGGTTCGGCGTCCGCGGTGCGGGCGCCGAACGGGCCGGGCCTGGCCGGGTCGATCTGGTCGCCGGGCGCGGCTGAGATGGCCGGCTGGGGCGGGGCCGGGGCCGGCGCGGGCGGCGGGACCGGCTGGGGCCCGGCCGCGGGCGGGGTGCCGGGTGCCGCCGGACTGACCCGCTCCGCGGGGGTTCCGGGGGCGGCGGGCACGACAGGTGCCTCCAGCCGGTCCGGGCGGGGCGGCAGCACGGCCGTTCCGGCGATCCGGGAATCCGGGGCAGGTCCGTCGGAGGTGGGGGAAGGCCCGTCTCCCGGCTGCGGTGGGGCTGCCGAGGGCACCGGCCTCTGCGGCATCCACGATGGCACGGCCTGGGGCAGCGTGTCCGGCCCGCCCGCTGGCGGACGCGGCGGCTCGGAGATGCTCTGCTGGTGGCCAGCCGCGGACAAGCCTGACTGGCCCGGCGGGCCGAACGAGGCCACGGCGTGGCCGACGGCCCCTGACAGCGGTGGCGTGCCCGCCGGCGGTTGAATGGCCGCCTGGCTGGGCTGCGGCTGCGGGCTGGCGGCCGGTGCCGGTTGCGGACCAGCGGCCACCGGCGGCCGCGGGTCGGCCTGCGCCTGGCCGCCGGCCAGCGGGAGTGCCCCCTGAGCAGGCGGGCCTCCGTCGGGCAGCGGCCCGGCAACCCCGTCGCCGGGGTCCTTCAGCCCCCGGCGGGCGGCGCTCGCCCGGCGAGCCTCCGCCTCAACCGGAAGCGGCGGCTCGGGCACGGGCGGCAGCAGCACCTCCGCCGGGCCCGGTGCGAAATGGGCCGGGGGCGGGGCGGCCGGCGCGGGGGTGACCGGGGGCGGGGCGGCCGGCGCGG
>JAJPIV010000074.1 GCA_021324595.1 Actinomycetota bacterium
CTCGCCCGCCGCCCCCTCGCCCGCCGCACTCTCGCCCGCCGCACTCTCGCCCGCCGCACTCTCGCTCACCGCGGAGCGGCGAGCAGCAGGGCAGCCCCAGCCGCCGCGACGCCTGCGGTGATCAGCCACGGCGAGGGCGGCAGGTGCGGCAGCGAGGCCAGGGCGACGAGGAGCGCCGCGCCGAGGGCAGCCGCCAGCACCGGGAGCTGCCGCCGCGCCCAGCGCGCCGCCCCGGCAGTGACCCCGGACTCGGCCAGATCGAGCGCCAGCAGGTAGGCGAGCACGAGCGTGCCCTCGGCGGCAGCCGCCGGCGCGGACACCGCCTGGCCGGCGACTCCGGCGCCGGCCGCGGCCATTGCCGCCAGCGCGGCGAGCGTCCCAGCGGCCGGCCACCGGGTGAGCGCGGCCACCGCGGCTGCCGCCGCGCCGGCGACGGCGAGCGGCCATGTGGCTGGCGCCAGGCCTGCCGCGCCGGACAGCATCGCGGCGCCGAGCGCCGCTGCCGCCAGGCTGGCCCGGGTGGGCGCCAGGCGGCCGGGAGGGAGCCGGAGGCCGCGGCGCGCGCGCCGCCGCGGCCGTGACCGGGCTGCCACCGGGCCGTTCACCGGGCGCCTCCGCCGACGCGGCGGCGGGTGAACTGGGCCAGGCCTGGATCGAGGCTGGCCTCGGGGGCGCCGACGGTCGCCTCAGCCTCCGCGGGCCGGCCGGGCCATCCGGTGACCGGGATGCCCAGCGACTCCAGGCGGTAGCGCAGCGCCCGGCGCTCCAGGCGCCAGGCCCGCAGCGCCAGCTCGCCGGCGCGCGACCTGGGTGGCGGGACGGGCTCGGCCGCCAGCACGTCGACGACGATCACCGGGTGACCGCGCTCGCGCAGGTCGGCGGCGGCCGCGATGGCCCGGTCGTCGAGCAGCGGGGTGAACATGACCACGAGCGCGCCCGGCGGCAGCGCAGCGCGCGGCACGCGGGCCAGGTCGGGCGAGACGTAGCTGTGCCAGCCGCGCACGTCGATCACCGACTCGGCGATCTGGTAGAACTGCCACCGCCCGCACCCTGGCGTGACCCAGCGCAGCGGCCCGCCCAGCGTGATCAGCCCGAACCGGTCCCCTGCCCGCGTGTAGGCCCGGGCCAGCCCGGCGGCGCCGCGCACCGCCCGGTCCAGGCTTGACTCCCCCGGCAGCCCGGCATCGCTGAACGCATCGATCACCGCGACCACCTCCGCCGCCCGCTCGCCGGCGAGCTCGTTGACGTGAAGCGCTCCCCGGCGGGTGGTGACCGGCCAGTTGACCCGGCGCAGCCGGTCGCCCGGGGCGAACTGCCGCACCCCGGCGAACTCCACGCCATCGCCGGGCCGGCGGTCGGCGTGGTCGCCGATCCTGTCGCGCAGGCGCGCCGGGAGCACGAGCCTCGACAGCGCCGGAGGACGCGGGAAGACGGCCACCGCAGGCAGCGCGATCACGGCGCGCCCGGTGAACAGCCCGCCCCGGCTGCGCGCGGCCAGCTCGACCCGGCCCGGCTGCCAGCGCCCCCACCGGAGCGCCCGGACCCGCCACTGGGCGATGACCCGCTCGCCGGCGACTACGTGGACGTGCGGGCCGGCGCCGGCCTCGAACGCCCGCCCGGGCACGAGCCGGGCGCTGAGCGAAGCGACCGCGGCCATCCCCGCGAGCTCTCCGCCGCCTGCCGCAGGGTCGCCGCCAGGCCGGCGGGCCTCTCCGGCGAGCTCCGCCTCGACCGTGATCGCAAGCTCCTCGCCCTCGAAGCAGCGCTCGGCCGAGACGCGCGCCAGCGCCCGGGCGCCGTACCGGGGCCGGCGGGCGCCCAGGGCCAGCGCGGCGGCCGCCGGGGCGGCGAGCGCCAGCAGCCCCGGTTGGCCCAGCAGCACGGCCCCCAGCAGCGGGAGCAGGGCGACGCTGGCCACGCGCCGCGCATGGCTGGACACCGCCCACGTCAGCGGCAAGTCGGTCACCGCGGCCCGCCCGGCCCGCCGCCGGTCGTCAGCGGGGTCGGAACCTCGCCGAGCAACTCGGCGACGACGTCCTCGCCGGTGACCTGGCGCACCCACAGCTCGGGGCGGAGCACCAGCCGGTGCGCGAGCGCCGGCACCGCGACGGCCTTGACGTCCTCGGGCGTGACGTAGTCCCGGCCGTCGAGCATGGCATGGCCGCGGGCCAGGCCGGCGAGCGCGATTCCGCCCCGGGGGCTCGCTCCCACCGCCACCTTCGCATGCCCCCGGGTCGCGCCGAGCAGCCGCACCACGTAGGCGAGCAGGTCGTCCCCGACATGAACCTGGCCCAGGCTCGCCCGCAGGCCGGCCACCCCGCGCGCGTCGGTGACCGCGCGCAGCCGAGGGGGCCAGGCGGCGCGCTCGAGCTGGCGCCGGAGCATCACGGCCTCGTCCTGAGCCGCCAGGTAGCCAAGCCTGGCGCGGAGCAGGAACCGGTCCAGCTGGGCCTCCGGCAGCGGGTAGGTGCCCTCGTACTCGATCGGGTTGTCGGTGGCTAGCACGATGAACGGCTCCGGCAGCGGCCTGGTCTGCCCGTCGACGGTCACCTGCAGCTCGGCCATCGCCTCGAGCAGCGCCGCCTGGGTCTTCGGCGGAGTGCGGTTGATCTCGTCGGCCAGCAGCACGTTCGTGAACACCGGCCCGGGCCGGAACACGATCTCGCCGGTGCGCTGGTCGTACAGCGGCGCTCCGGTCACGTCCGCCGGGAGCAGGTCAGGGGTGAACTGGACGCGGGTGAACCGCAGGCCCAGGACCTGGGCGAAGGACCGGGCCATCATGGTCTTGCCCAGCCCGGGCAGGTCCTCGAGCAGGACGTGCCCGCCGGCCAGGATGCCGAGCAGCACCAGCCGCAGCACCCTCCGCTTGCCCACGATCACGCGCTCGACCTCGTCGAGGATCTCCGCGCACAAGGTGGCGGCCTCGCTGATCGTCACAGTCCCTCCAGTCGCTCGACGATGGCGGCGAGCGCGTCCAGGCTCACGCCCGGCGCGCGGGAGTCGGTGGAAGGCGGGCGGGCCGGGTCGAGCAGGGGCCACAGGTCAGGGCCGAAGACCTCGCCGCCCGCCGCCGGGTTCTTGGCGAGGTCGATGCGGCGCCGTCCCGCGAGCAGCGCGGCGAGCAGCCGCAGCAGCACCGGCCTGGCCACCAGGTCGAAGTGGCGCATGGACGCACTGGCCTCGGTGAACGCGCCCAGGAGCGCCCGGTAGCCGGGGAACTGGGCGTTCGGCGCCGGCCGGGGCGGCCCCGCCGCGGGGGGCTGGGCGGGCGGGCCGGCCAGCCGCAGCCGGGCCGCCAGCAGGGCGGCGGCGGCCAGGGTGCCGCCGAGCACGAAGAGCCCGGCCTGGCCGCCCACCGCGTAGCCGGCCCCGAGCACGACGCCGGCCCCGCTGGCGAGCACAACGGCGGTCATGCCCCGCATGGCCCGCATCCCTCCCCTCGGGCGCCCCGGCCCGGGCCGCCGCCCGCGCAGCCGCCCTGGCCGGATGCCGGCCGGCCCAGGTCGGCGAGGATCTCGCCGAGCGCCTCGCGAGCCGCGCGCCGCTGCGGCTCGCCGACCGGGTGGACGCTGAACCGCGCCTCGCGGAACAGCTCGGTGAGCCGGCGGCCGCCGGGAGCCCGTACCAGCCCGGTGCCGGTTGCCCGGCCGAGCAGCTCCTCCGGCGTGTCCGCGGCGCGGCGCGGCGAGCCGGCCCGCGCCAGGGCCGCCTCCATCGCCGCGTAGCAGGCGATGATCGCTGACCGGGCATCCGAGCCGGCGTCCAGCGCCCGGCCGCCCGCCTCCACTGCCGCCGCCAGGACAGCGGCCTGGCGGCCTGCCCGCCCGCCGCTCGGCTCCGGCCCGGCGGCGATCTTCCGCCGGCGGGCCCAGAGCATGATGGCCGCCGCTCCGGCCAGCACCACGAGCGCCCCGGCCACGGTGCCCGCCAGCGCGGCGCCGGCCGCGCTGCCCGGCCCGCGCAG
>JAJPIV010000046.1 GCA_021324595.1 Actinomycetota bacterium
AAGTTCGTGGTGCCGTTGACGATCCCGAGGACCCTCCGGACGGTGTCGCCGGCCAGCGACTCGCGCAGGGCGCGCAGCAGCGGGATCGCCCCTGCGACCGCGGCCTCGTAGTACAGGTCGGCTCCGTGCGCGGCCGCCATCCGGTGCAGTTCCGTGCCGTCGCTGGCGAGCAGCGCCTTGTTCGCGGTCACCACTGACTTGCCCGCCTCGAGCGCGGCGAGCAGCAGCGACCTGGCGGGCTCGATGCCGCCGATCAGCTCGACCACGATGTGCACGTCGGGACGGCGCACCAGGTCCGCGGCGCTGCCGGTGACCAGGGTGGGGTCGAGGCCGCCGCGTCCGATCTCCGGCCGGCGCACCGCGATGCCCGCGATCTCGATCGGGCCGCCGGCCCGGGCCGCCAGGTCGCCGGCCTGCTCGGACAGCAGCCTGGCGACCTGCGAGCCGACGACGCCCGCGCCGAGCAGCGCGACCCGCAGCGGGCCGCCCGCTGCGGGCACGTCGGCGCCTTCCGGCGGGCCAGCCGGGCCGTGAGGCTCCGCTCCGCTGGTGCTCATCATGTCCCTCACTCACCCGTGGCGGCCGTACCTGATCAGCAGCCTATCGGCCGCGCGGGAGCGGACCGGGCCAGGCAGGCGGCGATCGGCGGCGCGTGGTCGCGCGGCCCCCGGCGCAGGCGGGAGCGGTCAGTGCACCCGGCGCTCGTGCCCCTGCCAGTAGGGCTCGCGGAGCTTGAACTTCTGCAGCTTGCCGGTCGCGGTCCGGGCCAGGGCCTCGCGGAACTCCACCGACGTCGGGCACTTGAAGTGCGCCAGCCTCGACCGGCAGAACTCGATCAGATCCGCCTCGGTCACCTGCCGCCCGCTCCTGACCACGACGAGGGCCTTGACGGTCTCGCCCCACTTGTCGTCAGGAACGCCGATGACCGCCGCCTCGGCCACGGCCGGGTGCTGGTACAGGCAGTCCTCCACCTCCACCGAGCTGACGTTCTCGCCGCCGGAGATGATCACGTCCTTCTTCCGGTCGGAGATGACCAGGTACCGGTCCGGGTCGATGCGGCCCTCGTCACCGGTCCTGAACCAGCCGCCGGCGAGCACCTTCTCCGACTCCTCCGGCTGCTGCCAGTAGCCGGCGAAGACATGGTTCGACCGGGCGAGGACCTCGCCGTCGGCGTCGGCACGCACCCGCACGCCCACCGCCGGGGCGCCCGCGCGCGACAGCAGCCGGGCGCGCTCCGGGCCGGGCAGCTCGTCCCACCCGGACGGCCGGCGGTTGACCGTGAGCAGCGGCGCGGTCTCGGTGGGGCCGTAGATCTGGATGAACTCCCAGCCCAGTTCCTCCTCCAGGCGCTCGATCGACCTGCTCGGCGGCGGTGCGCCCGCCACCACCATGCGCACCCGGCCGCGGCCGGGAACCGGCCGGACGGACGCGGACCGGGCGCTGGCCGCGTCCAGGATCGCGGCGACCACGGCCGGGGCTCCGCAGAGCAGCGTCACGCCGTGCTCGTCGATGCGCCGCAGCAGCTCCTCGCCATCGATGCGGCGCGCCACCACCTGCGGCACGCCCATCGCGGTCACCGCGTACGGCATGCCCCATCCGTTGCAATGGAACATCGGCAGCGTGTGCAGGTAGACATCGCGGTCGCAGACGCCGGCGTGCCAGCCGAAGACCGCCGCGTTGAGCCAGCAGTTCCGGTGGGTGAGCTGAACCCCCTTGGGCCGGGCGGTGGTACCGCTGGTGTAGTTGATGCTGGCGGTCGCGTCCTCGTCGGGCTCCCAGGGCGCGGGCTCGGCGTCGTCGCTCGCCTCGGCGAAGAACTCGGCGTCATCGGCCGTGCCGTCCAGGACGATCCGGTGCCGGGCCGTGACGTCACGCAGCGCCTCATCGGATTCCGGGTCCACCAGCAGGACCGAGGCGCCCGAGTGCCGGACAATGTAGCCGACCTCGTCGGCGTTGAGCCGGTAGTTGATCGGCACGAGCACCCGGCCGAACGCGCTGACCCCGAAGAACAAGATCCCGAACCGGGCGGCGTTCGGGCTGACCACCGCGACCCGCTCGCCGTGGCCGACGCCCAGCCTGTCGAGCGCGAGCGCGACGCCGCGCGCCCGCCGCTCCAGGGAGCGGTAGGTGATCGCGCCGAGGCTGCCCGCCGTGCCCGGCTCGTCGATCAGCGCGGTCCGGTCCGCGTAGACCACTGCGCCCCGGTGCAGGAAGTCCTCGATCGTCAGCGGCACCTTCATGACTGCTCCTCGGCTCAGCGGCCCTCGGTCGCGCGCCCCGGGCGCTCCCGTCGGCGTCGCCTGGCACCCACACTGCCAGACCACCCCGGGCCGCCGCCAGACCGCGCCGGGCCCCTCCGGCCCTGGCAGCGGCCAGCGCCCCGGCCAGGGGCCGTGCGCCGCCGGCGGCCCGGATCCGGCGGCCCGGGTAGCGCCCGCGCCGAGCGGGTATGCCGGCAACCGTGGCGCAGGGCGTGCCAGCGACGGGGGTCGATGTTGTGAGCCGCTCACGGCGGTCGTAGAGTATGGAAATACCTCCTGATTTGCCGTGAGCACGCGCGGCCTTGGCGCGCCCGCCGAAGTCGCAGGCCAATGGCGGGCCGGGGTGCCGCCGCACGATGATGCTGTGTGAGGGAGGGCCATGGGGCTTCTCGGAGGCACAGGAAGCAACCGGAGATCGTGGGCCGATCATGCCGGCGGCGGCTTCCCGGTTTCCGCGCCAGCTGGCGGGTCGGCCGGGCTCACCGAGCGCGTGGTGATCACCCTGTCGGGTGTCCGCCAGCCGATCGTGGCGATCCTGCTGCTGATCTCGTTCTTCACGGTGCTCTCTGGCAAGCCGGTCGACGGCCTGCTCCTGTTCACCGTCGCGTGCGCGCTCGCCTGGGATGCCGGGATGAGATCCCGGCAGGCGGCGCCGGGGACCCGGGCCCGCGCGCCCGGGGAGCGCGCGGGCGGCGGGCGGGCCAGCGCGCCGGGCCAGGACCGCGCCGTGCCGGCGCCGGAGGGTCACGGCGAGCTCGTGCGCGTCGAGTCGGCCGAGCCTGCCCCGCGGTCGGTGTGGCGGCTGCGGACCGGCCGGCCGCCGGCCCGCTACCTGGTGCTCGGCGTCGCCGGGGCCGCGGTCTACTCCCTGACCTTCGGCTCGTTCCCCCGCTACACCTGGCCGACCACCTTCGGCGTGGTCGGGCTCGGCGCGAGCGTGGTGATCATCGGCTGGGGCGGTCCGATCAGGCAGCGGGAGATCCCCGGCAAGTTCGGCAAGTCCGCGGCGCTAACCTGGGGAACCCTGCTGGTGGTCGCCGGGCTGTGGGAGCTCGGCGCGCTGCTCGGCCAGCCCAACATCGACACCGGGTCCTACGCCCACCCGACGATCAGCACGCTGGCCGACCCGCTCTTCACGACCTCGCTCGGCCGGTCCACCGTCATGATGGCCTGGATCGGCCTGGGATACTTCCTGGTCGAACGATGAACTCGCACGACATCACCGTCCTCGGCTTCCTGCTGATCCTGGCGGCCCTGCTGGTCACCGAGGCCGTGGCCAGGACCGGGCGGACGAGCGTGCCGACGTTCGCCCAGGTCGTCACCCGCATCATGCGGAACAGGACCGGCCGGGTCGGCATGCTCGTCGCCTGGGCATGGATCGGCCTGCACTTCTTCGCCAAGTAGGTGATCACGCCGCGCGGGACCGCGCGTCAGCCGCCCGGCCGCTCGCGCATCATGCCCCCGGGTCCGGCTCCGCCGGGCGGGGGACCGCCGCGCTCGCCCCGCCCGGCGGCCAGCGAGGGACGAATGTGGCCTCAGCTCGCCGTGCCGCTCGTGGCGGCCGATGCCGCGGACTCGGCCGTCGCGGCCTCGGCGGCGCGGCGAGCCCTCGGCACGATCAGGACCGGCCGGTCGCTGAGGTGGAGCAGGCGCAGCGAGACGCCCCCGAACGGCAGCCACGGCACGTCGCGCGCGGTCGCCGACCCGAGCACGATCATCCTGGCGTCCGCTTCCTCGGCGATGTCGAGGATCGTCCGGGGAACGTGGCCCACGTGCGCGGAGCGGATTTCCTCCCGGGCCTCCACTCCGGCGGCCCGGAGCCGCTCGGCGATCTGGCCGACCACTCGCTCGCCCTCGCCGTCCGCGCAATCCACCTGGACCCGGCCGAACCGCCCCACCGCGTACTCGTGGACGTGCAGCACCACCACCTGATCACCGGGACGGCCGGCAAGGTCCGCCGCCATGTCCGCGGCACGCGCGACGTTCGCCTCATGGTCCACCGCCAGCAGAATCGTCCTGCTCATCGCCCGCCTCCAATGCGACAACGGGTACTTGCGTCATCTCGGACGATACGCACGGGCCGCCACGGTCCACAGGGTCCAAGGTCCGCGGCGCGGGGGCGTTCGACCCGTTTTGGGCACCACTCAGATTGTCTTAACCTGCTCGCCCGGATCAGGCCGCCGTGCCGGCGTCGGCCCGCGCCGCGTCATCGGCCGGCTCGGCCGCGACCATGCGATAGCCCGTGACCACGTCGGCGCAGATCGTGAGCACCTCATCCGCCGGTCCTGCCAGCCATGGCCGCAGCCTGGCCCGGTACCGGCGCGCGGCGGGCTCATCACCCAGCAGCCGCGCGGTTCCCACGACGATCACGCTCCAGCCGAGCTGGGTGGCCGGGTCGATCGAGTCCGCCTCGAAGGCGACTACCACGCCGTCGTGACCCGCCGCCGCGGCGATCGCCGCGCCCTCGGTGAGGCGAACCACGATCGTCTCGCCCTCGACCAGGTGGTTGACGGGGCGGACGGCAGGCAGAGCCTGGTGGGTGAAGGCGAGCCGCCCGACCGGCACGCTGCCGAGCAACTCCAGCGCCCCGGTCCTGCTGAGCCGGTCGAGCCGGCGGAGGCTGGTCATGGCATCCAGGCTGGCCTGGCCGGGCCGGGCGGGCCAGGGGCGAACGGCCGCCGGCAGGTGCCCAAGGTCCCACGCGGCGGGCCGGGGTGTCGCGTGGGCGCCGCCGGGGGAATAGTGGAGGCGTGTCCCCCGGTCAGAGCGCCCGGCCCGGGCCGGCCGGCGAGGTGTACGCGCTGCTCACCGACGGCACGACGGTCCTGATCAGGCATGCCAGGCCGGAGGACGAGCCCGCGGTGCGGCGGATGCACGAGCAGATGTCGCCGGGTAACGCCTACCTGCGCTTCTTCAGCATCAGCCCGCTGGCCGCCGAACGGGAGGCGGCCCGGGTCTGCCGGCCGGCGGACGAGGATCACTGCGCGCTGCTCGCCTGGCTCGGAGACCAGCTCGTCGGCGTCGCGAGCTACGAGCCGGCCGGACGGCCGGGAGTGGCCGAGATCGCGTTCGCCGTCTCCGATCACATGCACGGCCGCGGCGTGGCGACCCTGCTGCTCGATCATCTGATCTCGGCCGCCCGGCTGCGCGGGCTGCGCGCGTTCCGGGCCGAGACCCTGGCCGACAACGTGGCCATGCTGCGCGTCTTCGCTAACGCCGGGCTGGCCGCCCAGCGCCGGGTCAGCGACGGGGTCGTGGAGATCACGTTCCCGCTCCCGGCCGACGAGGCGGACCAGCGGCTGCGGGCCTACCTGGAGTCCGTGGCCAGCCGTGAGCAGCGCGCCGACGTCGCCAGCCTGCGCCCGCTGCTGGCACCCGCCTGCGTGGCCGTCGTGGGCGCCAGCCGCAAGCCCAGCCGGGTCGGCCACGCGATCGTCCGCAACATCGTCACGGCCGGCTTCGGCGGGCGCGTCTACGGGGTGAACCCGCACGCCCGGTCGGTGCTCGGCGTCCCGTGCGTGCCGTCCGTCGCCGACCTGCCCGAGCCGCCCGACGTGGCCGTGATCGCGGTACCGGCGCCCAGCGTGACGGAGGTCGCCGGGGAGTGCGGCCGGCGCGGAGCGCGCTCGCTCGTCGTGGTGACCTCCGGCATCGAGGCCGACGCCGGCTCGCGGCTGCTGGCGATCTGCCGCAGGTACGGCATGCGCCTGGTCGGGCCGAACTGCTTCGGCATCGCGGTCCCGCCGCTGAGGCTGAACGCCACGTTCGCCGGCGCGCAGCCGCCCCCAGGGGCGGCCGGCCTGGTGGTGCAGTCCGGTGGCATCGGCATCGCCCTGCTGGAGCACCTGTCCCGGCTCGGGCTCGGGGTCTCGTCGTTCGCCTCGGTCGGCGACAAGTACGACGTGTCGAGCAACGACATGCTCATGTGGTGGGAGCAGGATGGCACGACCCGGATCGGCGTGCTCTACGTGGAGTCGTTCGGCAGCCCGCGCCGGTTCGCGCAGACGGCGCGCCGGGTCGCCCGGCGATTCCCGGTGCTCACCGTGATGGGCGGGCGCTCGCCGGCGGGGCAGCGGGCCGCCGCGTCGCACACCGCGGCGGCGGCCACGCCACTGGTCACCCAGGAGGCGCTGTTCGGCCAGGCCGGGGTGATCGCCACGACCAGCCTCGGCGAGCTGATCGACGCGGCAGCCCTGCTCGCGTGCCAGCCGCTGCCGCGAGGAAACCGGGTGGGCATCGTCTCCAACGCAGGAGGGGCGGGCGTGCTCGCCGCGGATGCCTGCGGAGACAACGGCCTTCAGGTGGCGACGCTGTCGCCGGCCACGCAGCAGCGGCTGCGCCGGATGCTGCCGGGCGGGGCAGCGGTGGCCGGGCCGGTGGACACCACGGCGACGGTGAGCGCCCGGGCGTTCCGCTCCTGCATCGAGGCGGTGGCCAGGGACGCGGGGGTGGACGCGGTCATGGCGATCACCGTGCCGACCGCGCTCGGCAACCTCGCGCCGGCGGTCCTGGCGGCCCGCCCGGGCATCCCGCTGGTCGCCGTCCCGCTCGACCAGGACGAGTCGGTGCGCCTGCTGCGCTCGGGCGGGGATGGCGATGCCGGCGGCCCGGCCGGGGCGCCGGGCCCCGCCCGGCCGGGAACGGCTGCCCCCGGCCAGCCGGCGGCCGGGCCGGGCCAGCCAGTGCCCGCCGTGGCAGCGGTGCCGGCCTACCTGTACCCGGAGGGCGCGGCCCGGGCACTCGGCCACGCCGTCCGCTACCAGGCCTGGCGGTCACGACCGCCCGGGCGGGTGCCCGAGCTTCCCGGGATCGACCCGCAGGCCGCACGGCGGATCGTCGCCCGGTTCCTCAGCCGGAGCCATCTCGGCGGCTGGCTGCCGCCCGCGCCCACGGCCGACCTGCTCGCCTGCTACGGGATCGCGCTGGTGCGGACCGTGCCGGCCGGCGACGCCGAGGATGCGGTCGCCGCCGCCCGGCGCCTCGGCGGGGGCCCGGTGGTGCTCAAGGCGGACGTCGCCGGGCTGGTGCACAAGAGCGACGCCGGGGCGGTCCTGCTCGACCTGCGGACCGAGGCGGACGTCCGGGCCGGCTACGCCGCGCTCGCCGGGCGGTTCGGCGGGGACCTGCGCCGGGTGCTGGTCCAGCCGATGGTCACCGATGGCGTCGAGGTGCTGGCCGGGGTGGCCCACGAGCCGGTCTTCGGCCCGCTCGTCGTGTTCGGGCTCGGCGGGGTGGCCACCGACGTGCTCGGCGACCGCGTGGCGCGGCTCACCCCGCTCACCGACGCCGACGCCGACGAGATGATCCGGGGCATCCGGGCGGCGCCGCTGCTCCACGGCCACCGGGGCGCGCCTCCCGCCGACGTCCGGGCCCTGGCCGGCCTGCTGCTGCGGATCTCCCGCCTCGCCGATGACATCCCGGAGGTGGCCGAGCTCGACCTCAACCCGGTGATCGCCCGCCCGGACGGCGCCAGCCCGGTGGACGCGCGGATCCGCCTGGTGCCCGCCGAGCCGCAGGATCCGTTCCTGCGCAGGCTCCGCTGAGCATGCCGGCGCGGCGCGCGACGGCCGAAGGTCACCGCGCCCCGGGCGCAACGGCACTGTGCCGCGCCGGAGGCGCGCCGGAAACTGGAGGCGCGTAGGCACGGAAGGCAGGGAGCAGCCATGTCGGCAGACCGCACAACCCCCCGCATCGTGGTCGGCGTGGACGGCTCGCCGCCGTCGGTGGAGGCGCTGCGCTGGGCGATCAGGCAGGCCGGGCTGACCGGTGCCGCGATCGACGCGGTCATCGCCTGGCAGTATCCGATCGCCGCAGGCGGCCTCGGCTGGGCGCCGACGGCCGGGCTGGACGACACCGACTACGGAGAGCTGGCCGCGAAGACCCTGAGCGCCGCCGTCGAGGAGGCCGCGCCGCCGCCGGACGTGACGATCCGCCAGGTCGTCGTGGACGGCAACCCGGCAGACGCGCTGCTGGACGCCGCGGACGGCGCCGACCTGCTCGTGGTCGGCAACCGGGGGCACGGCACGTTCACCTCGGCATTGCTCGGCTCGGTCAGCAGCCGCTGCGTTCACCACGCCACCTGCCCGGTGGTCGTCGTCCGCGTCCCCGCGGGCCGGCCGCGGGGGTCGTGAGGTCCCGGCTGCAGCTAGCCGGCCAGCAGGATGCCGAGGAAGAGGGCGCCGAGCGCGGTCAGCCCGGTGAGCGCGCCGTAGACCGCGAGGCCGGCGGCGGACCTGGACCTGGAGTGCAGGACCGCGCTGATGCCCGAGGCGGCCACCACGACGAGCTTGACGATCAGGGTCGTGCGGTAGCTGGCGCTCATCGGCCCGGCCGCGGCGATGTTCCAGATCCCGGTGATGATGAGGACCCCGTAGGCGGGCCAGGCAACGACGTTGAACCGGCGCGCCGCCGCCCGCGGGGCGTCCGGGCCGATCCGGCGCAGCACCGGGACCAGCGCGGCGAGCGTGAGCTGCCCGCCCACCCAGACGGTGGCGGCCAGCACGTGCAGGAAGAGCCGCACGGTGTCCCAGCTCACCGCGAGCATCGCGTTCCTCCGGGGCCGTCGGGGCCTGATCGCGGTCAGATCGTAGCGGCCGGGGGCCGGGCCGCCGCGGGCAGGTCGATGCGGACGGCCGCGCCCCCGCCGGGCAGGTTCCGGGCGGAGGCGGTGCCGCCATGGGCGACCGCGATCGCCTGCACGATCGCCAGGCCCAGCCCGGCACCGCCCTCGGCCCGGCCCCGGCCGCTGTCCGGCCGGCGGAACCGCTCGAACGCGTGCGGCAGGAACTCCTGCGGGAACCCCGGCCCGGAATCAGCCACCTCGATGGTCAGGTCGCCGCCGCGCGCCCGCGCCGACAGGCGGACGGTGCTGCCCGGCGGGGCGGCCCGCAGCGCGTTGTCGACGAGGTTGTCCACGGCCTGCCGGATCTTGTCCGCGTCGACCAGCGCGACCAGCGCGGCGGGAGCGTCTACCCGGCACTCCACCCCGGCGGCGCGGGCCCGGCCCGCCGCGGCGCGGGCACTGGCCGCGAGCAGGTCCGCGATGTCGGCCGGCCCGCGCCGCACCGGCAGCCTGCCCTCGTCGGTGCGGGCCAGCAGCAGCAGGTCGTTGGTGATCCTGGTGAGCCTAGCCACCTCGGCCTCGGCGCTGGCGACCGCCCGGGCGAGCTGCTCCCGCGTGCGGCCAGGCCGGCTGGCGAGCTCGAGCTCGGCGCCCAGCACCGCGAGCGGGGTGCGCAGCTCGTGGCTGGCGTCGGCGGTGAAGCCGCGCTGCCGGGCCAGCGCGTCGTGCAGGCTGGCGAGCAGGCTGTTCATGGTCCCGGCGAGCGCGGCGAGCTCGTCCCGGGTCCGCGGCACCCGGACTCCCTCGGCCGCGTCCCGCTCCGACAGCGCCGCCACCTCCCGGCGCATCCGCTCGACCGGGGACAGCGCGGCCGCGGCCAGCCAGTACGCGCCGGCGCCGGCGAGGAGGACGAACGCGGCGCCCCCGGCCACCAGCGCGGTCGTCTCGGCGCGCACGGTCTCGTTGACCGATTCGAGTGAGACGCCGGCGACGGCGACCCATCCGGGCCTGGCCTTCAGCGGCGCCGCCACGATCCGCACCGGCTCCTCATCGAGCGTCCTGGTCACCGCGACCGGCCCGGACCGGGCGGCCGCCAGCTGCCCTGGGGTCACCAGCGGCACCCGCCCGGCCTCCTGGCCGGCGTACCTGACCACGCCCGACGGGTCGATGACCTGGACGAGGGTCTCTCCCGACCCCGGGTTGAAGGCCGTGCCGCCCTGCCGCGTCCCGGAGGCCGACGCCAGGTACTGCCCGGCGCCGGCCAGGGTGGCCGTGAGCGTGGCATCGGTCGTCCGCAGCAGCTGGGCGCGCAGCTGGGACAGGAACAGCCACGCGCCGATCGCGAACGCCACGGCCAGGGCCGCGGTGAACACGGCGGCGACCCGGAGCTTGATCGACACCCGTCACCCCGCCGCCGGGTCCCGCAGCCGGTATCCCATGCCCCGCACGGTCTCGATGTCGTGGCGCCCGAACGGCGCGTCGATCTTGCGGCGCAGGTAGGTCACGTACTGGTCGACGACGTTCGAGGTGCCCGCGTAGGCGAAGTCCCAGACGGCCTCGAGGATCTGCGACCTGGTCAGCACGGTGCCCGGATGGCGCAGGAAGAGCTCGAGCAGGCTGAACTCCTTCGGCGACAGCTTCAGCTCAGCCTCGCCCCGCCAGGCACGCTTGGTCGCCGGGTCCAGGCGGAGGTCACCGACGGTGAGCACGGCCGGGCGGGCCCGGTCGTCGCGCCGGGCAAGCGCCCGCAGCCGGGCGCTGAGCTCCAGCAGGCTGAACGGCTTGACCAGGTAGTCGTCGGCGCCGACGTCGAGGCCGCGCACCCGGTCCTCGACCGCGTCCCGCGCGGTGAGCATCAGCACCGGGGTCCAGTCGTCCGCGGCGCGCAGCCGGCGGCACAGCTCGACGCCGTCAAACCCCGGCAGCATGATGTCGAGGACGATCGCGGCGTACCGGTTCTCGGTGGCCAGCCACAGGCCCTCGGGGCCGTCGCCGGCGACGTCGACCGCGTGCCCCTCCTCCTGGAGGGCGCGCTTGATCAGCCCGGCCATCTTGGCTTCGTCCTCCACCACGAGCACCCGCATACCCGCAGGCTACGCACCACAGGGCCGCCCGCCGAACATGTGAGCGGCTCTCATGACCTTCTCATCGCCGTCTCACCGGCCGGCCCGCACCCTGATGATGTCCGGACCGGAAGCGCCAGAGGAGGCAGCATGGCTGATGACATGGCGCGGCGGCCGCTGCGGTCCCGCCTTCCCGGCCACGGCCGGCCCGCTGCGCCCGCAGCAGGCTCCTGGCCCGGCGGCGAGTTCTCCGGTGACGAGCCCCCCGGCGACTGGGCGCCCGCCCGGCCGGGGGCCGCTCGGCCCGGCGGCTCCCGGCCGCCGCGGCGGGCGTCCACGTGGGCCGCGGCAGCGCTGGCCGCGGGTACCGCGGCGGCCGCCGGCTACCTGGCGTACGCGCTGGCGGCCCCGCCTCCGGGCACGGGACAGGCCGGCCCGAGCGCCCGGTCCGCCGGGCAGCCAGCCGTGACGCCGAGCCCCGCCGCGCCGTCCCCCGTGGTCACCTCGGGCGGCTCGGGTGCGGGCGGCGGGGAGCGGGGGGACGACTGATGAGCGCCGCCAACGTGACGGTCCGGCCCCGCGCGCGGGACTGGAGCCGCGTGGCGGTCGGATCGCCCGACCTGGCCGCCGCGGACCGCGATGCCCTCGGCACCACCGCGCGGATCGTGACCTGGCCAGCGGAGAACCTGCCGGGCATGCTGGCCGCCGTCGACGCCGAGCTGGCGCTGCTCGACTCGCAGGCGAGCCGCTTCCGGGAAGACTCCGAGCTGTCGGCCCTGCACGCGGCCGGGGGCGGAACGCACCGGATCAGCGACGGCCTCGCCGAGGCCGTCGGGATCGCGCTGGCGGCGGCGGCCTGGACGGGCGGGCTGGCTGACCCGACCGTGGGCGGCGCGCTCATCGCGCTCGGCTACGACCGGGATTTCGCGCTGATCGGCGGGGCCATGCGGGACGGCCAGGCCCTCGCCCGCGCCGGGCTCGGCGGCGCCCCTCACGGCGGCGGCGCCCCTCACGACGGCGGCCCGCCCGGCGGCGGCGCGTGCCCCGCGGTCGCCGTCCCCGGATGGCGGTCCGTGAGGCTGGCGGGGAACCTGCTGACGCTGCCGCCAGGCGTCCGGCTGGACCTCGGGGCGACCGCCAAGGGACTCGGCGCCGACCGGTGCGCCCGGGCCGCGCACCGCGCGGCCCGGCACCGCGGCGGCGTGCTGGTCAGCCTCGGAGGCGACCTCGCGGTCGCCGGCCAGCCCCCCGCGGGCGGCTGGCCGGTGCTGGTCGCCGACGAGCACCGGCAGGTCCGCGCGGCCAGGAACCTGGCCGCGCGGATGGCGGCGGGCGCGCCAGACAGGCGCGCGCCCGGGAGCGACGGCCGGGCCGCCGGCCCCGCGGCCACCCAGCTGGTCCGCCTGGCCCGCGGCGCGCTGGCGACCTCATCGGTGACCTGCCGGAGATGGGAGCGCCATGGCCGGCAGATGCACCACCTCATCGATCCGAGGACCGGATGGCCGGCCGCCGGGCCATGGCGGACCGTGAGCGTCGCCGCGGCCACCTGCGCGCAGGCGAACGCCGCCTCTACCGCCGCGATCATCGCGGGGGAGGACGCGGTGCCATGGCTCGCCGCCCGGGGCCTGCCCGCCCGGCTGGTCGGCCACGACGGCACGGTCGCGCTGACGCCGGGCTGGCCGTCCGATGAAGGCGGGCCGGTGGCGATCCCGGCCGGCGACGGGCCGGCCGGGATCCTCCTGGGCGTCCCCGGCGGTGAAGCCGGTGAGCGGGCATGACGGGCGCGGCGCTCGCCGCGGTGGCGGGCTCGCAGGGCCTGTGGCTGGTCTCCCGGGCCAGCGGCCTGGTGCTGCTCGCCCTGTTCAGCGTCGTCGTGGTGCTCGGCGTGGCGGTCAGGACCGGCGCCAGGAGCGGCCGCCTGCCGAGGTTCGCCGTCGCCGAGCTGCACCGGAACCTGTCGCTGTTCGCGGTCGCGCTGCTCGTGCTCCACGTGGCGACCGCGCTGCTGGATCCCTACGTGTCGATCGGATGGCTCGCCTCCGTGGTGCCGTTCGCCTCGCGTTACGATCGCGCCGCGATCGGCCTCGGCGCGATCGCGGCGGACATCGGCGGCGCGGTGCTGGTCACCAGCGTGCTGCGGCGCCGGCTCGGCCTGCGCGCCTGGAAGGTGATCCACTACCTTGCCTACCTCGCCTGGCCGGCGGCCTTCCTGCACGCGATCACGGCGGCCGGGTACGACCGGCACGTGTGGTGGGTGGCGGGAATCGAGTGGGCCGCGCTGGTCGCCGTCGCGACGGCCGTGATCGCCCGGCTGCTTGCGCGGCTGCGGCCGGAGCGGGACGGCGCGGCTCCGGCCGGCGCCGCCGGGCGGGCCGGGATGGCCAGCCGCGCCGGGCAGGCACCCGGCCCGCGGCCCCGGGCCGCCGCGGCTTCCGCGGATCACGGGGAGCGCCATGCGGGCTGAGGCCGCGGCCGGCAACGCCGGCAGCCCGGCCCGCCACCGGGGTCGCCCGCGGCCGGCCACGGCGCTGCCCCGGCTGCTCCCCCCGGTCCCGGGGACCGGGCCGGTGAGCCTGGGCGATCACCTGGCCGGCTATGGCCCGCTGCCGCGCTGGCGCGCCGACGGCGCGTGGCGCGCGAGGCTGATCGCTGAGGTGGACCGCGCCCGGCTGGCCGGGCGGGGCGGGGCCGGGTTCCCCGCGGCGATCAAGCTCGCCGCGCTCGCGCGTGCCAGGGGCGCGGTCGTGGTCGCCAACGGAACCGAGGGCGAGCCAGCCAGCGCCAAGGACAAGGTGCTGATGGCCCGCTCGCCCCACCTGGTGCTCGACGGGGTGGTCGCCGCGGCCGAGCTGACCGGAGCCCGCGAGGCCGTGGTCGTGGCTCACCCGGCGGTGACCGAGGTGGTGGCTCAGGCGGCCGGCGAGCGAAGGCGGGCACGGCTTGACCGGATCAGGATCCAGGTGCTGCCCGCCGCGGGCACGTTCGTCGCCGGCGAGGCCAGCGCGGTCGTCCGCTGGATCGAGCAGGGCGTGCCCGTGCCCGCGTGGCGCCCGGTGCGACTGGCGGAGCGCGGCCTGCGCGGACGGCCGACGCTGGTGAGCAACGTGGAGACCCTGGCCCACCTCGCGCTGATTGTCCGGTACGGGGCCGACTGGTTCGCCGGCGTGGGCACGGCCGGCGAGCCCGGCTCCATGCTGGTCACGCTGGCAGGCGCGGTCCGGCGGCCCGGCGTGTATGAGATCGCCATCGGCACGCCGGTGGCGCAGGTGCTCGCGGCGGGCGGCGGGCCCGCCGCGCCGCTCGGTGCCCTGCTGATCGGCGGGTACTTCGGCACCTGGGTGGACGCGCGCCAGGCGGCCGGGCGGCCGTTCTCGCGGGAGGGGCTGGCCGGCCTGGGCGCCGGCGTCGGAGCCGGGCTGATCGCCGCGCTGCCGGCCGGCGCCTGCGGGCTGGAGCAGACCGCCAGGCTCGCCAGGTACCTGGCGGGCCAGTCCGCCGGCCAGTGCGGGCCGTGCGTGCTCGGCCTGGACGCGATCGCCGGGGAGCTTGCGGCGCTCGCCGCCGGCACCGGGCCGGACCTGGGCCGGCTCCGCCGCTGGATCGGCCAGGTCGGCGCCGGCCGCGGCGCCTGCAAGCACCCGGACGGGACGGTGACGATGATCGCGAGCGCGCTGGAGCTGTTCCGCGACGAGGTCGCCGAGCACATGGCCGGCTGGTGCACCGGCACTGGCGGAGCCGCCGCGCTGCTGCCGGTTCCCGGGGCCGTGCCCGGAGGGGCGGCGTGAGGGGCCCGGCCGCCGGCCCCCGGGACCGCCCGGCCACCCGCCGGCTCCTGGTCGACATGACCGCCTGCCGCGCCCGCGGCCTGTGCGCCGAGGTGCTGCCCGAGCTCGTCGCGCTGGACGACTGGGGCTATCCGATCATCGCCGGGCGCGTGCCGCCCGGCCTGGAGGGCCAGGCGCGGGAGGCCGTCCGCCTCTGCCCGCGCCTGGCCCTGCGGCTGTCGCGCTAGCCGCGCTCTAGGACCGGTGGCGCGCCTCCTCCGGCCGCGGCGCGGCAAGCTCGGCCGCCTGGGCCGACCCGGCCGGCGAGCGGTACCAGGAGCGCCAGATGAGCCGGTAGACCGGGATCGCCCTGGGGATGTCGCGTAGCCCGGGGATGAACGGGACAAGCAGCAGCAGCAGCGTGGCGATGCCGGTCAGGTACACGGCCCAGACGTCCACGCTGGCCGAGCTGGCGAACGGGCTGACGTGGTACCACATCGTGTACAGCCACAGCCACGGCTGGCCCGGGTAGCTGCCGGTCTCGTTCATCACGCCCCACTGGTCGCCGGTGAGGTGCATCTTCGACGCCTGCGAGATGTAGTAGCCGCCGTCGGCGATGAACAGCAGCGGCTTGGTGAAGTCGGTCCCGTAGAACTGGCGCTGGGCGAGCAGGTCGGCGTCGAGCGACCCGCTGCGGGCCATCGCCAGCTCGTAGGACATCATCACCGGCACCGGGCCCGCGGCCGGCAGCCGCAGGTCCCCGTTGTTGAACGGGACCTTCTTCGCGCCGGGGGCCGTCGCGTTGGCGTACGCGGTCGCCCAGGCCCGCTGCCGCGCGGGCGGGGCGGCGTCGAAGGTGCGCAGCGCCGCCGCCAGGGCCGGGGTGGTCCTGGCGAGCGAGGCGAGCGGCCTCAGGACGAAGTCCTGGGCGGCGTTGACCGGCTGGGCGATCCCGGCCAGCTTCTGCCAGCTCACCGGGCCCACTTGCTGCAGCGCGCCGGTCCCGTTGTTGTACGGCGGTCCGTAGTTGGCCGCCAGCGCCGTGCCGTTGAGCTCGGTGGCCGCGGTGTAGACGAAGTCCACTGGCGCGACCCGGCCCCAGGTCTGCAGCGTGAGCGGCGGGACGTCCGGGGAGGACAGCACGCCGGCCATGACCAGCACGAGGGCGCCGACGATCACCGTCGCGACCGTGCCCTCCTTGATGATGTCGTAGCGCCGGCTCGGCCCCCGCCACGGCCCCGCGTCGGCGGCCCTGGCCGCCTGCCGGGCGCGGCGCCCGCGCAGCGGCCGCCGCGGCAGCGGGTGGCTGACGCCGCGGACGCGGACCAGCAGTATGTGCGCGCCGACGATCGCGACCAGCACCAGCGGCATCAGCACGATGTGCCACATGAACATCTGGCCGAAGTTCATGGCGTTCCAGATCGAGCCGATGCCGACGGCGTTGAAGGCGTCCTTGCCGTTGGTGGCGATCCACTGGGAGTCGAAGTTCTGCTGGGACAGGTAGCCGGTGAACGCGGTCACGATCGAGGCCATGAACGCGACCACGCCGGTGATCCAGGTGAGCGCCCGGCGGCCGCGCCAGGCGGCCATCCAGAACTTGCCCCACAGGTGGATGACCATGAAGGCCATGAACAGCTCCACCGACCACAGGTGGACGCTGTTGAAGAAGTGGCCGACCGCGTTGGTGTGCCACCAGTCGGAGCCGCCGAGCGCCAGGCCGAAGCCCGAGACGATCGCGATGCCGAGCGCCACCAGCGTCGCGACGCCGAAGACGTAGACCCACGAGGCCACATAGGCAGGCTGCCGGTCGGGCACCAGCTTCTTCGGCGGCAGCGTCCGCGCGGCCCAGGTCCGCACCCGGGCGGTCCACATCCGCTCATCGCCCGCCTCCGGCTCAGCCGCCCGGACCGCGAGCTGGGCGGCGCCGGCCGCCTCGCCGGCGGCGCCCTGGCCGGGCGGGCCGTCGCCTGCCGGGCCCGGGCCGCCCGGGTCCGGGCCCGCCGGCGGCAGCGCGCCGCCCTTGGCGTGCGGGAAGGGGATGAGCAGCGCTGCGCCGAAGATGACGATCATCACCGCGATGACGATCAGGTTGGCGACCGAGATGTCGATGAACGACCAGTGCAGGTAGGTGCCCGGCTGGTTCAGGTCGATCGCAAGCGGTCCCCGGTGAAGGAGGACGGAGGGGTCCATCTGCTCTCCTCAGAAATGGGCCGGGCATCGCCGCCCGGCGAGTTCACCACGTGCGTCCTCACTCTCGCCCGGCAGCGTACCCGGCAGGCAGGGATGTCGGTCACGCGGGCGCGGGACCTAGGTCCCCGGGGCGCCGGGGGGCCGGGGCGATCGGCGCGAGGCCTTGGAGAGGATGCGGGATGCCCGCCCCGGCATTCCGGGGCGGGCATCCGCGCGACCCCCGGGTCAGGCGACCGGGGCCCGGGCCGGGCCGACCGCCGCCGGGAACACCTCGGCGTCCGCGGGCACCCGGCGGGAGTGCCACAGGCCGAGGAAGGACAGGATCAGCATCAGGCCGGCGCCGACGAACGAGACGATCGCGCCGATCCAGATGATCTGCCCCATCTGCCAGAAGCCGTACGCCTCGAGCAGCATGCCGCGCAGCGTGGTGCCGCGGAACACCGTCTGGACCTGGTTCGCCAGCGCGATGTTCTTGGGCTGCGCCAGCGACTTGGCCGACAGCTGCGCGTAGGTCAGCCCGCCGCCGATCTCCTTGAGGTGGACGGCGATGAAGTGGTCGGCGTAGGTCTCCGCCTGGGCGCCGTTGGTCATGAGCTGCCCGGCGTACTGCCTCATCGCCGCCGCGTCGGCACGCGGCAGCGCCTTGATCTCGGGGCTGTTCGCGGCCGGGAACGTGATCTTCTGCTCCTGCAGCTGCGTCGTGACCTGGTTGCTGACGAACACGTGCCCCCAGGTCAGCAGCGCGCCGGCGATCAGCAGGACCGCGGCCACGGCGAAGCCCGCCATCACCATCAGCAGGTCAAAGGTCCTCCTGCGCATTTCGATGCCTCCTGTAATCGGATGCCGGGCCCTTCTCGTCGTCCCGGCGCTCTCGCCCTTCTTTTGATCGCATTCAGCATCGGCCCGGGCCATGCACCCAGGTCAGGGCCGACGGTCGCGGCCGCCGGGGACCTCGGTCACCGGGCGGGCGGGACTACCCGCCCGCGCACGGGGGACGTACCATCGCAACGGTGGGCGGGCGGACTGGGAACCAGGAGTCGCAGGTGAAGACGGGTGAGCCGCGGCGGCTCCTGCCGAACCTGCGCCTGGACGAGCTCCTCGACGAGCTGCAGGTCAGGCTGCAGGCCGTGCTGGCCACCCGGGACCGGGTCTACTCGCTGCTCGAGGCCGTCGTGGCGGTCGGCTCAAGCCTGGAGCTGGAGGTCCTGCTGCGCAGCGTGGTCGAGACCGCGGTCTCGCTGGTGGACGCCCGGTACGGGGCGATGGGCGTGCTCGGCGAGGGCGGCAGGCTGACCGAGTTCATCCCGGTCGGGCTGTCCGAGGAGCAGATCGCGGCGATCGACCACTGGCCGGAGGGCAAGGGCCTGCTCGGCCTGCTGATCAGCGATCCCAAGCCACTGCGGATCGCCGACATCTCCCGGCACCCGGCCTCGTTCGGATTCCCGCCCGGCCACCCGCCGATGAGGTCGTTCCTGGGCGTCCCGATCCGCGTGCGGGGGGAGGTCTACGGGAACCTCTACCTGACCGAGAAGCGGGGGGCGAGCCAGTTCGACACCGAGGACGAGGCCGTCGTCGTCGCCCTCGCCGCGGCGGCGGGCGTGGCGATCGAGAACGCCCGCCTGTACGAGGAGGCGCGGCGGCAGCAGCACTGGGTGAGCGCGGTCGCGGAGGTCACCAGGCACCTGCTGTCCGGCGCCGAGCCCGGCGACGCGCTCGCGATGATCACCAAGCAGGCCCTGGCGATGACCGGGGCGGACATGGTGCTGGTCTCGCTGCCCACCCCGGACGGCACCTCGGTCCGGATCGAGCACGCGGCGGGCGCGGACGCCAGGCACGCCCTCGGCCTGCTGCTGCCGGCCACCGATTCCCTCTCGGGCCTGGTGCTCAGCACTGGCGAGCGGTTCACCATCACCGACTTCCGCACCGACGAGCGGGTCAGCCAGATCGCCAGGAAGCGGCTGCGGCTCGGCCCCGCCGTCGCCGTTCCGCTCGGCACCCCCGGCCGGGTCCGGGGCGTGCTGATCGCCGGGCGCGCGCCAGGCTCGCTGCCGTTGCCGCCCGCGGCCTCGGACATGCTGGCCACGTTCGCGGCCCAGGCGGCGATCGCGATCGAGATGGCCGAGCACCGCCGCCGCGCGGAGCAGATGGCGGTCTTCGAGGACCGCGACAGGATCGCCCGCGACCTGCACGACCTGGTCATCCAGCGGCTCTACGCAACCGGGATGTCGCTGCAGGGCGCGACCTCGCTGATCCAGGTCCCCGAGGTCGCCGATCGCGTCACCCGCGCGGTGGACGCGCTCGACGACACCATCCGGGAGATCAGGTCCGCGATCTTCGCGCTGCAGGCTCATCCGTCCGCCGAGCCGACGGGCCTTCGGGCCAGGATCTTGCACGTGGCGCAGGAGATGACCGGCGCCCTCGGCTTCGCCCCGTCGCTGCAGCTCGATGGCGCGCTCGACGGCGCCGTGCCGCCCGACATCGCCGAGCACCTGCTGAGCGCGCTGCGCGAGGCGCTCTCGAACATCGCGCGGCACGCCCGCGCCAGCTCTGCCGACGTCACCATCTCGGTCGACCACGAGATCTCGCTCACGGTCCGCGATGACGGGGTGGGCATCAAGCCCGCCGGGCGCCGCAGCGGGCTGCGGAACCTGGAGCAGCGGGCCGTCGCGCTCGGCGGGTCGCTCACCGCGGGCCCCGCCGAGGGCGGGGGCACCGAACTGCGCTGGCGGGTGCCGCTGACCCGCCCGGCCGCGCCCGGCGGCGCCGGGCCCTGACGGGGCCGCCCGGCCCGCACGGCCGCGGCCCCGGCGTGCGGCGGGCCGGGCGCGGCCTCAGCGTGCGGCCGGCCCGTGGCCGCGCCCGGCGCCCTGGCCGTGCCCGGCCCCGTGGGCGTGGCCACGCTCATCAGCTCCGGCCGCCGGGCCATGCTCCTCGAAGACCCGCGCCGCGTAGGCGGCCGCCTGGGTGCGCCGCTCCATGCCCAGCTTGGCGAAGAGCGCGGAGACATAATTCTTGACGGTCTTCTCCGCCAGGAACAGGCGCTCGCCGATCTGCCGGTTGGTCAGCCCCTCGCCGATCAGCTCCAGGATCTTCCGCTCCTGGCCGGTCAGCGCCGCGAGCGGGTCGGAGCGCCGCGACTGGTCACGCATCCGGGCCATCACCCTGCTGGCGGCCTCCGGGTCGAGCAGCGACCGGCCGGAGGCGACGGTGCGGACCGCCCCGACCAGGTCGGTGCCCCGGATCTGCTTGAGCACGTACCCCGAGGCCCCTGCCATGATCGCGTCGAACAGCGCGTCGTCGTCGCCGAACGAGGTCAGCATCAGGCACGCGACCTCCGGCATCCGCGACCTGATGTCCCGGCAGACGCTGACCCCGTCGCCGTCGGGCAGCCGCACGTCGAGCACGGCGACGTCGGGCCGCAGCGCCGGGATCCGGGCGAGCGCCGACGCGGCGGTCCCGGCCTCGCCGACCACGGTGATGTCGGGCTCGGCCTCCAGCAGGTCCCGCACGCCGCGCCGGACGATCTCGTGATCGTCGAGGAGGAACACCTTGATGCTCTTGTCGGTCCCGCCGGGATTCTCGTCCATGTTCCGTAGCGCCCTTCCGTTGGCCCGCGAGCCGCGGGCCTCAGCCGTTCTCCGCGCGGCCAGCTCTCCTGCGACTGTAGCCGCACCTCGCCAGTTCGCGGATCCGGGCGCTGTCCCCGCTCAGAGCAGCACCTCGTCGACCGGCCGCCGGACGCTCACCGCCGCCTGCCCTGTGGTGCCGAACCTCACCACCATCTGCGGGTAGGCGCCCCCGGTCAGGCTCTCCCTGATGAAGGCCCGCAGGGAGGGCACCTCAAGCGGCTGGCTGTGCAGCGCCGCGCTGACCCCGCTGCTGCTGGCGAGCAGCAGCACCCGCTGCAGCGCCTGGCCAGCGCGGACCCAGTCCGCGGGCTGGTCGGCTCCGGTGGTCAGGACCGTCACCGCCCCGGCGGACCGCGGGCGCACGTCGGTGCCGGACGGCGGCAGCCCCCAGCCGTGACCGTGGGCGAAGTCCCGGCTCGGGAACGCCGGCTCGGTCCGCTCGGGGCGCGCCGGGTACGCGGTCGCCGGCACGCCGTCCCGCCGCTGGCTGCCCGGAGGCGGGGCCCACTTCGCCTGCTCGCGCACCCGGGCGGGGTCCAGGCGCAGCGCGTGATCGGCCGCCTCCACCACGGCTGACAGCGCGCCGCGCTGGTGATCGTCGCTCATGATCCGCAAGGTGGCGCCCTCGCGGGCAGCCTCCTCCCTGAGCGTCGCGAGCAGGCCGGCGGGCAGCGGCTCGTCGTCGAAGCCGCCCCGGTGGGTCCGGCGGCGCGGAATCTCCGCGAACAGGCGCCGCTCGTAGTCGGCGGGCGGCGTCTGCCCCTCCCAGGTGATCCTCGCGATCAGGTTCGGAAGGTCCGGGTCGGGAAGCAGGCGCACGCGGGGAACCAGGCCGAGGTAGCGGAGCGCGACCCGGGCGGTGAAGACCGCGGCGCCGCAGCTGATGACCATCTCCCGGCCGTCGGGATCCGCGACCGGCATCCGCCGCTCGGTGTCGGCGTGCACGCCGATCCCGTCACTGTCCTTGCTGAACCACCAGGGCTGGGTGTTGCTGACCGACGGTGCGTGCACGGCCGCCTCCACCACGAAGCGCGTGATCTCCTCGGGGGTGCTCGCCTGCACCGGGAGCTCACCGGACGGAGCCCAGAACATGTTCATAGCCCTCTCCCCACGCGCCGCCCGCACGCGGGCCGCCTGCGGTCGCGGTGACCTGCGGCACCAGTCAACCCCCGAACCCCGCCCAGGTCGAGTACCCGAACGCCGGTTCCGGGGCGGGACCTTGGTCGCCCCGCCGCCCGGCCGCGCCGTCCCGCCGCGCCGTCCCGCCGCGCCGGCACCGGTCGCGTCACGCCGGCGCCTGCCATGCCGCACCGGTCACGCGGCACGGCCGGGCTCGGTGAGCTCGTCGGCCGGGCGGCGGGGCGTGGCCAGCGTGACCCGGGCCACGCCGAGCTGCAGGAGCACCTGCGGCGGCCCGGGCAGGCCGATCCTGGACTGGATCAGCGCCCTGACCCGCCGGCTGTCCAGTGCCTGTGAGTGCAGGTTCGCGAAGACCCAGCGGGAGGCGGCGTGCAGGAGCAGCCGGTACAGGGCCTGCCCCGCCCTGATCCAGTCGGCCCTGGTGTCGGCCGGCGTGATCAGCGCGGCCGTCACCACGCCTGGCACGGCGCGGGCCGGCAGCGCGAAGCCATCCAGGGCGCGCCGGGACGCCGGCCCGCCGGCTCCCGCCTGAGGCGGCAGGGCCGCGGCCGGGATGCCGTCCCGGGCCGTGCTTCCTGGCAGCCTCACCCACTGGCGCAGGTCGGCGCGCACGCGGTGATCGTCCCGGGCGTGCCGCGCGACGTCGGCGACGATCGCGGCCAGCCGGCCGTAACGGGCCGGCCCGTCAATCAGCGCCAGCGCCGCGTGCTCTGCGATGGCGTCGTGCTGCAGGGCGACGATCAGCCCCGGCGGCAGCGGCTCGGCGGTGAACGCGTCCCGGTGCGTGTGCCGGTGCGGCAGGGCGCTGAGCATCTGCTGCTCCACCTCGGTGAGCGGGGACGGCGCCCCGAGCGCCACCCGCGCGATCAGGCCGGGCCGCTCCGGGCTGGGCAGGAGCTGGACCACGGGGGAGTAGCCGAGCGAGCGGATCGCAAGGCGCAGGCCGAACAGGGCGGCACCGCAGCTCATCAGCATGTCCCGGCCGGCCAGGTCGGCGCGGAGCCTGCGGCTGTAGTCGGCGTGCAGCTCGATCGAGTAGGTGCCGACCCGGAACCGCCATGGCTGGGTGTTGAGCACCGACGGCGCGCGCGCGGCCATCGCCAGCATCTCGTACACCCGGTCGGCGGGGATCGGCACCCGGTGCCGGACGGCCTGCTCGGTCATGGCAGCCTCCGTTCCTCGGTGAGAGCAGGCTGGCCGGTCCGGGCCGCCCGCTGCCAGGGGCGTTGGGGACGGTGATCCGGGACCTTGGTACCTGGCCGCGCATGCCGCTCGGATCGCCACCGGCCGGTGAGCGATTCCCCTGGCGCAAGCATCCCGGCGAAATCCCAGGAACCTCACAGGCAATGCCGGTCTCCCGCAAATCGCCCCGCCGTAGCCTTGCCGTGCCCTCGTTGGCCGGGCGGCGGCGCGCCAGCGGACGTCCCCGCCGGGCTGGCAGCGGGCGCCATCCGCCAACCAAGAACACGAGGTCATCCGATGCTGAGACGTTCCATCCGCGCGCTCGTCACGGCCACCCTGGCCGCGGGCGTGGCCGCCGGGGCCGGAGCCGGCTCTGCCGCCGCGGCCCCGGCCGGGAGCTGGTCCGGGCCGGGCCATCCGGTCCCGGGCGCGTTCACCGATGAGTCCCCCGCCCTGAGCGCGGTCACCTTCCCGGGCCCGATCGGCCAGGCGGTCCTGGTCGCCTGGCGGGGCCGGGGCGCGGCCGGGCCGGTCCGGTACCGGTTCCGGTCACCGTCCTTCCGCACAGGCGCGTGGTCGGCGGTCGGCACCGTGCCGGGCGCGTCCACGAGCTCGGCCCCGGCGGTCGCCTCCTACCGTGACCCGTCCGGGCGCCTTGCGGTGCTTGCCGTCTGGACCGGGCGGGCCGACCACCACATCTGGTACTCCCAGGGCCGCGCCCTCGTGACCGGCGCGATCGCGTGGGCCAGGCCGGCGGTCCTGCCCGCCTCGGTGCGGTACACGAGCACGATCGACGGGCCCGCCGTGCTCTTCCCCGCCCACAGCGACGCGGTGATCGTGACCTGGCGCGGCCCGGCCAGCCACGTCAGGTACGTGGTCGGCCGCCCGAGAGGGCGCGGGTTCGTCTGGTCGGCCTCCCGGGCGATCCCCGGCAGCCCGGCGCCCGGCACGCGCTGCACCCTGTTCCCGTGCACCAGCGCCACCCCCGCCATCACCGAGGAGTCCACGGGAACGGCGCGGGGCGTGGTCTACGTGTTCTGGAAGCAGCTCGGCGGCACCGGGGTGTACTACGCCGCGGCGCGCGACCCGCTGACGGCCTCCCGCGGGAGGCTGGCCTGGTCCGCGCCCGCCCGGGTGGCCGGCGCGGCGACCTCGGCCGGCCCGGCGGCGTCGGCGCTCGGGGTCAACGGATTCGGGCCGGTGCTGCTCGTCTACAAGGCCCCCGCCACGGTGGCGGTCCGGTACCAGACCCTGGCCGGCGGCAGCTGGAGCACCGTGGCACGGGTCCCCGGAGCGCGCACCGGCGTGGCCCCGGCCCTGCTGCGCGGCCTGCTGGCCACCACCACCCCGACCACGATCGGCAACATCATCCTGCGCGTCTACCGCTGACGCCCGCGGCCGCCCGGCCCGCGCCGCAGGGCCGGGCGGCCGCGCGCCGCCCCGTCGCGCAGGCCGTGACGGGCGCGATCCCCTGGCCGGCGGGCGGCCCGGCGGCGTGCCCTGGTGCCGGGCCGCGCCCGCCCGGGGCCGCGGCCACGAAGGCTCGCCGACCTCGCCGGCCAGGTCAGCGCCACGTTCGGCGCGCCCCGCCCGGTCAACCCGGATTCCCCCGCCCAGGTCCTGCCCGCGCTCGCCGCGGACGGAATCAGGCTGCCATCGTCGGGGCGTGGTGCCGGGGCGCTGGGCGTGGCGCGGCGGAGGCGCGCTGCAGGTCTCGCGGATCCAACGCCGGGCGGTCGTGGCGGACCCGGCCTGGGTGCTGGTGGTCGCCGCCGCCGCCCCGCGCCCGTCGCGTTCCCGATGAACACCACCGTGGTCAAGTGCCGCGCCGGCGCCAGGTGAGGGCAGCCCCCAGCCCGGCCGGCGGGACTCAGCGCACGCCGGCGGGGGCCGGGCCGGGGCGAAGCGGCCTTCCGGCCGGCCCGCCCGGGTGACCGCTGAGCTGGCGGTACAGGCGCTCGGTGTCGGGATGTGGCTCCGCTCCCGGCGCGATCTCGCTGATCGCGTCCAGGCACCCGCGCCACGCCCTCGCCACCGCATCGGCGTTCCCTGCCTCGTGCTCGGACCGCATGAGGGCGCGCCACAGCTGCTCGGCTGCGGGCTCGGCGGCCAGGCCGGCCCTCGCCGCGCGGGCGGCGGCGCCGGGGTTCCCGGCGTTCAGCTCGACCGCGGCGAGCAGCTCGGCGGTGTCGACGATCTCCGCGCGGATCGTCTCGACCAGCCCGACATCGAGCCACCAGTGGTAGCACCCGGCGAACGGCTCGCCCCGGACCAGGGCCATCGCCGCCCGCAGGTCCGCGGGGTCGCGCCGGGCGCGTCCACGGGCCGCCAGCGCGCTGAACTCCGTCCAGTCGAGCCGCACGTCCTCGTGCAGGACGTAGACCCCGCTTCCCAGGTGGATCACGCACTCCCGGCCGTCACGCGCCCGGCCGAGGCGGCGCCGGGTCCGGGTGATGAGCTGCCGTACCGCGTCGGCCGGGCGCGGGTGGTCCTCGTCGGGCCCGAGCAGGGCGCACAGCGCCGAGCCGGACAGGCCCACCGGGGCGTGCAGCGCCAGCGCGAGCACGAGCTCGGCCTGCTTCGGCTGGAGGGGCTCGGCCGGGCCGGTGACCTCGACCGGCCCCAGCACCCGGACTGCCAGGTCCCGGGCCTGCCCGCGATCCTCGGGTTCCCGCTCCCCGGCGCCGCCGCCGGGTCCGGGCCCGGCCCGGCTGGCATCCCGGGCGCGCAGCGCGCCGTGAGCCGGCCCCCCTGGCCGACTGGCGGCCTCGTGCTCATCCGCCGGCTCCTCATCGGCCGGGACGGCCGGCCATTCCCCGGCCGGGGCGACCGGGGCCGCCGCGAACCTGGCCCACGGTGGCCCGCCGTAGTCCTGGTAGGGCGCCGCCGCCGGGCTCACGTCCTCGGTCACGGCCGCCGTGGCAAAGACCCCGGCGAGTGCCTCGTACTCGGCCACCGTCAGGGTCTGCGGCCAGACGGTGATCTGGCGATCCGGGCCGAGGTGGGCCATGCTGATCTCCGCCATCATCTCCCCGTCCCGGTCCGGATCCGGGCCGAGCCGCATCAGCGCCGGCGCGAGCTTGCCGCCCTCGGCCTGGGTGTCTCCGGCCACCAGCGCCGCGATGCCGCCGGGCCCGTCCGCGAGCGCCAGGAGCCGTGCCATCTGGGCGGGGGTCGGTTCGGCCCGGCTCACCAGCAGGGTCAGCCCCCAGTCCTCATCCTCGGGATCGGACAGCCGCCTGGCCCGCACGTCGGCCGGGCCGCCGTCCCGCAGCCGCTCTCCGACCGTGGCCGCGCGGGACTGCAGCAGGTCGAGCGCCTCGTCCAGGTCAGGGCAGGTTTCAGCCCGGCCGAGGATCTCCAACTCGTCGCAGCCGACGAGGATCAGGTCGTACCAGCCGCTCCACCGGCTCGACGCCAGCTCGGTGGCCGCGGTGACGAGCAGCCGGTCGGCGAGGTCGCCCGGCCCGTCGCAGCAGGTCACCCGCAGCGCCTCCAGGTCGAGCAGCAGGTACCCGCCGCTGTCGGTGGCCCCGGCGGTGAACAGCCCGGGCAGCACGTCGCCGACCTCCCCGGGCGCCGGCGGCCCCGCCGTGCCGGGTCCGGCGCGGTCATCGCCGAGCCGGACCGTCCAGCACATCGCCTGCCGGCCCGGCGCGATCGTGAACGGCGGGGGCGGCGGTGTGGCCGATGGCGCGGAGAGCAGCACCTCGAGCGTGCCGGGGGTCAGGTGCAGGCCGACGATCGGGGGCAGCGGGTCCCCCGCCGCCGCCAGCCCGTCGGCCAGCTCGCGCAGGGCGTCAGGCATCGTCGCCGGAGCCCGCGCGCCTTGGCCCTCGCCCGTCGGCGCCGGCTCCCGGTGGCGCGGCTGCGGGCCAGGGCGCGCCGCCCCGGCCCGGATGCCGCCCGCTGCCGCGCCGTCATCCGCCGCATCTAGGTCGTCACCGGCCCCATCCGCGCCGGGCCAGTCCTCGCCGGGCTCCGCGAACGCGCCGCCGGAGGTGGCCGCGTACCGCGCTGCGGCGGTCCCGCGGCGGCCGGATCCGCCGCCGGCCGCGCCGGGGCCGAGCCCGAATGGCGCCAGCCGCGCGAGCGAGGCGCGCAGCTTGCGCTCCACGCGGCGGCTGGCCTCGCCGGACGGCAGCGCGATCCGCCGTCCGGTTCGCCGGTGCTGGCGCTGCCGGTGCCTGAGCCGGTCCAGGCTGACCAGCGCTCCCCCCGCCAGCATGCCGAGGCTGAAGAGCGCGAATTCGGGAACCTGATCGCGCTCCGCCGTGATGAGCACGGCGCCGGCCCCGCCTGGCGGGACCGTCCCCGGCACGGGCATGGCGGGGCTCGCGGACGGGCCGGGAGAGGGGGCCGGGGGCGCCGTGCCGGGCGACGGGCCGGCAACCGGCGTTCCGCCTCCCGGGGGCGGCGAGCCCGCAGCCGCATGCGAATGGCGGAACCTGGGTTCCCTGGAAGGATGGCCGGAATGCCGGCCGTGCCCGCCGGCGGCGCCGGAGGCATCGCGGTCATGGTCCCGGCCGCCGTGGCGGTCCTCGTCATGGCGCCCGGGCGGGCCGTGCGGATGCGCCGGAGCCGGGGGGAGCAGCAGCCGCCAGCCGGGCTGGATCTGGGACGGGTCGCGGAACACCTCGCCGTGGCCCATGTCCCGCCCGAGGTTGAGGCGGACGATCTCCGGGTAGAGGTCGCCGGCGCCGAGGTAGCGCTCGGCGAGCGTCCACAGGCAGTCTCCCGGGCGCACCACCACCGTCCGATCCGCCGCCCTGCGCGCGTGTCCGGTCTCCACGAATGACACCTCCGTGAACGCGGTGCCAGCGCCCCCCGGTCCCGCCCCGGGCGAGGGCGCCGCCCGTGAAGGCGAAGGCGCAGCCGCGGGCGCGGGCGCCCTGGCCCCCGCGACGATGGCGGGTGAGGCGGCCAGCGCCGCTGCCGCCGGAGCGGAGAAGAGCAGCGCCGCCGACGCGACGAGCCGGCTCGCGACCGCCTGGGCGCCCGCCAGGCGCAGCCGCGGCGCCCGCCGGCCACGTGCCGCCGCCTGCGCCTCGGTCAGCACCGCGAGGGTGAAGATCGCCCAGCCGAGCCACGAGACGTCCCGGACCGCGCCGAGGAACAGGCCGCCGCTGTCCCGGTGCAGCAAGGCGGCGATGACGCGGTGCCAGGAGGGCAGGCGCGCCGGAACCGGTGCGCCGCCCAGCCGGTAGAGCAGCACCGGAAGGCCGCCGACCACCGCGCCCAGCACTGCCAGGGCGGCAAGGCCGCGGATCACCACGCCCGCCCGGCCGGCCGCGCCGCCGATCACCGGCCCGGTCCCGTCACGCCGGAGACCAGCGACGCCACCGCCGTCCCGGTGGATGTCATCGTGTCGATGCCGATCAGGGACAGCACGGTGGTCCGGCTGGTGACGGTCACGCTCACCCGGATCATCCGCGTCCCGTCGGGGCTGACGGTCCCGCGGTACCCGGCCCTGGCCAGGTAGGCCCGGGCCGCGGCGACGGCCTGGGCCTGGTCCACCTGGAACGTTCCGGATCGGTAGGCGGCCGGCCTGCTCACCAGGCCCGCGCCAGCCCGGGCGGCCTCCTGCGCGATCGCGGCGGCGTTCTCCGCCTGGGAGAGCTTGCGACCACCGTCGATGACCAGCCCGGCCAGGGCCAGCAGCGCGAGCATCAGCACGGCGAGCATCAGCGTCAGAGAGCCGCGCTCGCGGCAGGACGGCGGTGAACCGCCCGGGATGAGGCGGACGGCCTTCGCCCGTGGCCCCATGGTGCCTCCCTTCAGCCTGAAGCCGGCCCGCCTCCCGGGGCGGCGTGGCCGGTCCCTCCCCGGGCGCGCCACCGCCCGCGCCCCAGCGGCCGGGCGCGGGCAGGCCCCGGGCCGGGCGGGATCAGCGCGCGCCGGACCATCCTGGCCGCCGGGGTGTGACATCGCTGTGACACCGGTGCCCGGGTCCCGCCGTCCCGGCGCCCGCCGGCCGGGGACATCACGGCCGGGGCGCCGGGCCTGGGGGCCTGGGCACGGGTCATCTCGCCCGGTACGGATCCAGCGGCGAGGTGAACGTGGCGCGCAGCGTCCGCGACCCCGGCACGCCGGGCACGAGCAGGTCGGACAGGCGCACCGTGCAGGAGACGGTCGCGCTCACCGCGGCGGGCTGGCCCACCGGAACGGAGAAGCCGGCGACGTCCACCGTGATCTCCGGCCGGCATCGCAGCCCGTCCGCGCGCAGGGCCGCGCGGGCGCTCGACACGGCGGCCTGCCGGGCCGCGGGCGCGCTGAACGCCAGCGACGCCTGCCGTGCCGCGTCGCGGGCCGCGGCGTCCACCGAGCCCTGGGCGACCGACGTCCTGCCCGCCGCGATCACCAGGCCGACCAGGAACATGATGACCGGCGCCAGGACGACCAGCTCGAGGGCGGCGCTGCCGCGGTCGGAGCGCGGGCCGGCGGTGGCCGTCACGGTTGGCGCTCCCGGCCGGGCAGCGGCCAGGGTCCCGGCCGCCCGGCCGCCTCGAACCGCTCCACCGGAGCGGTCACGGTCTCCCGCACCGCGATCACCAGGCCCGGAACCAGGGACGGCGCCCGGCCGGTCACCGTGATGCGCACGGTCGCCGCGGTGCTTCCGGCGGCCGAGGCAGCCGGGGACAGCAGGAAGCCCGGAGCCGCCGAGCGGGCGAACGCCACCGCCGCCCGGGCGCCCGCTGCAGGCGCCTGATGAGCGGTCCGGGCCACGTCGGCGCCCTGGCGGGCCGCCGCGAGCGCGGTCTCCCGGGCCAGGTACCAGACACTTGCCTGGACGATCACCATGAGGCCGAACAGGAACGCCGGCATCGCGATCACATAGCCGAGCGTGAGCGCGCCGCGCTCCCCGCGTCCCGCCCGCCCGGCCGCAGCCAGCGCCCGGCGGGGGGCGCTGCGCAGCCGTTTCGCCTCCGCGGCGGCTTGCCCGCTCGGTGCCAGGGGAGCTTGCCCGCTCATGACTACGGGAGCTTGCCCGCCTCGGCCCGGATCGCCTTGGAGAACAGGGCCGCGGCGACCCCGGCGGCGGCCACGACCGCCACGGCGATCACGATCCACTCCAGGGACAGCGCCCCCGCCTCGGCCCGGTCGCCCAGCATGGCGCCGATCCGCTGCCGCACCCGCTCCGCGAGGTATTCCGCGGCCAGCCACGTGACGTACATCCGATGCCTCCTTGTCGGCTCTGGCGGCTACCCGAACGTCCGGTAGACGACGGGGAAGATCAGCAGCAGCAGGAAGCCCGCGCCGAGCAGCGCGATGGGGATCACCATCGTCGTGCTGCGGGCACCCGCCCTGGCCTTCGCGGCGGCGAGCGCCTCGGCGCGCATCGAGTCGGCGCGGGCCGCGAGCGTCTGCACGATCCGCGCGCCCTCCTGGCCGGCGACTTCGGCGAGGTCGGCGAGGTCGGCCAGCTCGCCGACGCCGGTCCGCCTGGCCAGGTCGGCCAGTCCCGCCCAGGGCGGCCTGCCCGCCTGCCTGACCGAGGCGAGCGCCCCGGCGATCCTGGCGAACGCCCAGCCCTCGCCGACCTGGGCCGCGGCCTCAAGCGCCTCCGTCGGGCCCGCCCCGGCTCCCCGCTCGAGCGCCACGAGATCCAGGTAGCTGGTCAGCGCGTGCCGGAAGTCGGCGCGCCTCCGCGCGGCGCTCGCCCGGGTCACCAGGTCCGGGGCGAGGAACAGGGCAAGGCCGAGCGCTGCCGACGCCACGGCCGGCACCGCCAGCGGCGGCCGGCGGCCGGCCAGCGCGAGCAGCGCGGTGACCACGGGCAGGATGCCCAGCCCTGCCAGGCCGCAGGCGACCTTGCCGGCCAGCCACCGCTCCCGGTCCTGGCCCAGCAGGGCAAGGTCGGCCGCGGGCACGGGAAGCCAGGGCAGCGCGGCGCCGAGGCGCGCGGCGGCCGAGCGGGCCGGCGGGCCGCCCTCGCCGGCGCGGGCGGCTCCGTCAATCCTGGCCAGCGCCGCGTCCAGGCGCGCCGGCGCCGGCATCAGCTCCGAGGCCAGGGCGAAGGCGCCCAGGCCGGCCATCGCGCCGCTCGCCGCGGCCATGAGGTTCACCGCTGGCCTCCTGGCCCATCCGGCCGCCGCACCACGAGCCTGGCGGCGCGTCCGCCTGGACCGCCGCCCGTTGCCGGATCCGGCCCCGCGCCGAGGAAACGGCCGGGGACCGGGATGCTGCCGAGCCGGTGCAGCCAGGTCAGGCCCGCCGCGTACAGCGCCGCGACCGCCCCGAGCACGCCCTCGCCGGCCAGGGTCCCGTACGGGGCGGAGTAGGCGCGGTTGACGACGGCGAACAGGGTGAAGCCCGCGATGAAGGCGACGATCCAGCGCAGCGTGGCCCGGTGCTGCGCCCGGTCGGCATCGATCTCCCGCCGGGCCGCGACGTCCCTGGCCAGCTGGCCGGCCAGCGCGCTGAGCACTCCGTGCACCCCGCCGCCGCGCCTGCCGGTGGCGATGATCAGCGCTGCGGCGATCCGGTCCCCGGCCGGGTCATCGACCTCGTCGGCGAACGCGCGCAGCGCCTCCTGCGTCCCGACCCGCGCGGACAGCCGGCGGGCCAGCGCCGTGACCGGGCCCGCGATCGCGGCCGGCGCGGTCCGCGCGCTGGCCTCCAGGGCGTCTTCCAGGCCATGGCTCGCCGTCAGCAGGTCGGCGACCCGCCGGGTCCACTGCTCCAGCCCCTCCAGCACCGCGGTGCGCTGCCGGGCCGCGCGGGACGCCGTCAGCCTCGGCACGAAGATCACCGCCGCGCCGGCCGCGAGCGCGGCGACCGGCCAGCCGGTGACGGCGAGCATCAGCAGCGCGGCGCCGGCGGCAAGCAGCCCGCGCCGCCGGGCCGCCGGGGTGAGCCTGACCCGGCCGGCGAGCGCGGGCGGCGGCCGGCCCGGAGCCTGCGGCCGTCCGATGAGCTCGGCCACCAGCACCGCGGCCCCGGTGGCGGCCAGGGCGCCGGCCAGGGCGGCGAGCAGGGTCACCGGGTCACCGCCAGCCAGCCCTCGGGCTGGCCGCCGATCCGGTGCCCGTCGAGCAGCTCGGCGGGCAACCCGGCGGCCGCCAGGCGGTCGAGCATCGCCGGGGACGGCGAGTGGGCGACCACGGCCCGGCCGTCCGGCCCGGATGGCAGGAACAGCCGGTTGACGGCCGGGCGCTCGGTGTCCCCGGGCGGCATCACTTCGAGGATCTCCGACACGTACCGGACCGTCCGGCTCCCGTCGAAGCCCTTGCGGACGTGGACGATCAGGTCCACCGCCATGCCCACGAGTATGTGGATCGCGCGCTCGGCCAGCGCGAGCCCGCCCCGCAGCCCGAGGATGAGGATGCGGTCGAACGCTTCGGCGGGCGAGTTCGCGTGCATCGTGCACATCGAGCCGTCCTGGCCCGAGTTCATCGCCTCCAGCATCGGCATGATCTCGGCGCGCCGTACCTCGCCGACGATGATCCGCTGCGGGTTGTGCCGGAGCGCGTGCGCGATCAGGTCGTGCAGCGAGATCGACCCGGTGCCCTCGGAGTTCGCCTCGCGCGCCTCGAACGCGATCACGTCCGGGTGCTGTTCCTGCTCGTGCAGGTACAGCTCGTGCTCGGTCTCCAGCGTGGCGATCCGCTCGCCAGGGGGGATCTCGCTGGCCAGCGCGCGCAGCAGCGTGGTCTTCCCGGCGTTCACCCCCCCGGTCACGATGATGTTGCACCGGCTCCTCACCGCTGCGGCGAGGAACGCCGCGGTCACCTGGTCGACGGTGCCCAGCCGGATCAGGCTGGCCAGCGTGACGTTCAGCTGGCCGTGGCGGCGCAGCGACAGGCACGGCCGCGGGGTCACCGACATCGTGCCGGTGAGCCGCGCCCCTCCCGCCAGGGCCACGTTGACCAGCGGCGAGGCGGCGGAGAAGTCGCGTGCGGTCTGGCCGCCCCGGCTGGCCAGGGTGCGGATCAGGTCGGCGAGGGCCTCGTCGCTCGGCGCGATCGGCGGCGCGGCTACCCGCTCCCCGGTGGAGTAGGTGACCCAAACCCGGTCGCAGCCGTTGACGTCCACGTTCTCGACGTCGGGGTCGCGCAGGTACGCGGCGAGCGGCCCGAGGCCGTACCGCTGGTCGTAGACGGCCTGGGTCAGGGCGTCCAGGTCGGTGCCGGAGGCGGCCTGCCCGCCGAGGCGGGCCCGCTGGCGTGCCCAGCTCATGACCGCGTCCCGGATCAGCGGCATCACGTCCCGCTCGGCGGCGCCGCCGGGAAGCCGGTCCGCGACCGCGGCCAGGATCTCCGGCACCGCGGCGAGCAGGCTCGGGTCGGCCAGGCCGGGGGGCACCCGCGTCCGGCCGGCGATGCCAGCGGCCGGCCAGGGACCGCCCGCGCCTGAGTGCCTGGCGGGCGCGACGGGATGTCGCTGCCCGGCGGCTGGATCCGGGAGGCCGCCCGCGCCTGGGTGCCTGGCGGGCCCGGGGGGCCAGGGCAGGCCGCTCACCGGCCCTCGCCCCCCGGCGCGCCACCGGGCGCGTCCGCCGCGGCACGGATCGCCTCGCCGGCCGTGCGCGCGGCCCGCATCAGCGGCCGGCCCGCGAGGCCCGACCGGCGGCCCCGGCCGTCCGAGAGCAGCGCCGCGGTCCTCGGATCGGCGGGCAGCACGCCGAGAACCGGGGCGCCGAGGGCGCCCGAGATCTCCGCCGCCGGCCGTCCCCGGTCGCCGACCAGGAGCAGCGCGAGGCGCTCCCTGCCGCCGAGCATCGCCGCCGCCATCTCCGCCCTGGGCCGCGCGGCGGCGACCTGCCTGAGCGATCTGCCCATCACCAGGACCGCCAGCGCCGAGCCGGAGATCACGGCGGCGGGTGACTCGGCCCCGGCGCCGAGCCTGCCGCAGTCGGCGATCACGTCCGCGCCCTGCCCGGCGAGGGCTCCGGCGATCTGCGGCCAGGCCGGGGCCAGGCTCGGCGCCTCGCGCGGGTCGGCGATGCCCGCCAGGAACCGGCGCTGGCCGCTCTCGTCGAGCGGCAGAAGCTGGCCGGCCAGGCACCGGGCCGCGGCCGCCGGCCCGGCGGCGGCCTCCAGCGCGACGCCGAGCAGGCCGCGCGGCGCGGCCAGGTGCCCGGCGAACAGGCCGGGCAGCAGCGAGCCGCCCGCCGGGTCGCACTCGGCCAGGATGACGGGGACGGGCCAGGTCAGCGCGAGCGCGATGGCGGCGGTGGTGGCGCCGGGCGAGCCGCCCGGCGAGATCAGCGCGTAGCCGGTCATCAGGGTGCCCTCCTGGTCACGATCAGGGCGACCTGCCCGGTGGAGGCCTGCTCGGCGAGGGCCGCCCCGTCGGCGGCCGCCACGATCACGTCGACCACCACGTAGCCGTCCGCGTCCGGCCCGGCGCTCACCGCCTCCACCACCCCCGCCACGGGCGCGATCAGGGCAGGCGGCGCCGACGAACCCGGCTGCCCCTGCGCGCCCGGCGTGGCCACCACGAGCACCCGGTCCCCGGGCCCCAGCCCGCTCGCCGGGAGCAGGGACGGCCGCAGCCCGAGCGGGACGAGCACCTGCCCGGGGCCGGGCGGGCGGAGCGCGCCGAGCTCGGCCGCGGTGAGCAGCATGCCCGGGTGCAGCGCCGTCCCGGCCACCTGGCCGATCACCTGGCGCAGCTGGGCCGCCGGGATGAGCTGAACCCCAGGGCCGGCCGCCACGCTGGCCACCCCGACGTCGCCTGCGGCGATCACGCCTCCGGCGGGCACGTTCGCGGTGGCGACCAGCACGGCCGCCCGGCGGTCGGCCGCGGTGTAGAGCGCGACGCTGCCCAGGACTCCCGCGCCGATCAGCGCGATGGCGAGCGCGATCATCCCCGGGCGCCGCCGCCGTGGCAGCCGCGCGAGCCGGGCCGGCTCCCCGGCCGGCCACCGCGCCCCGTCGCGGGCCGGGCCCGGTCCTGGCTGCGGGTGGAAGGCGGTTCCTGCCGCCGGGGCGCTCATGGCGTGGTCACCACCGCCTCGGCCTGGGCGACGCGCAGCGCGAACGCCGTCGCGGTCGTGTACCCGTTGGTGATCACGCCTCCGGCCCCGCCCGAGCCAGTCCAGCTGATCGTCCAGGTCACTGCCAGCCCGGCCTGATAGGCGTGGCCGGGCTGGCCGGCGGACGGCTGCTGGTAGGTGTACGAGCACGCGGTGGCCTGCGCGCTCACCGGGATCCTCGGGTTGAACGCGGTGCCCGGGCCCGGGCACGACACCGATCCGAGCCCGCCGCCAGGGACGAAGGTGATCCGCGTCGGCGCGGCCACGGCCGTCGCCCACACCGGGCCCGCGGCCACCGTGATCGAGACCTTCCGCCACCGCTGGCCGGGCACCCAGAACCACTCGGGCAGCCCAACCAGGCCCGGGCGGTTCCGGGGCGGAGCCGTCGCCGCCGGGAGCACCGGCACGGACAGCTCCCCGATCGCGATCTTCAGCAGGTCGACGGGGCTGATCGCCGGCCTGCCGGTGGACAGGCTCACCTGGATGAGCTGGCCTCCGGCCGGCCCCGGGTTGGGTCCCGGGCAGGTCATGATGTCCCACTGGTAGCCCGGCGGCGGCGGGCCGACGCCCTCCCGCTGCAGGATGCTCGCGGGCGCCTTGATGAACGTGCAGGTGTACTTCGCCGATCCGGACGACCCGGGGCTCCCGCCGCTGCTGCTGCTGTAGACGCAGATCCAGGTGGTGCCGACCGGGTAGCACGATCCCTGCCCGGCCTGCCCGGCCCGGGCGGCGCCGGCCGGGCCGGCCACCGCGGCGGTCACCGCGGCCGCCGCCAGGATCGCCGCGGCGCCGCCGCTCAGCGCCCGCACGGCCGCACCACCGGCACCGCGCCAGTGACCAGCCACCGCCCGTGCACGAGCGCCAGCGTGGTGATCAGGTACTCGTGCGACGGGCCCAGGCCGCCGACGAGCACGCCGGTCCGGCTGTCCTGGAACCCGGCGTGGCTCAGGTCGATGCAGTCATGCACCGCGGCCGTCCCCGGGCCGGTGAGCCTGACGCTCATGATGTGGAACTGCGGGCTGCCGTAGGCGATCTCGTCCTTGCGCCACAGCTGGCGCAGGCCCCGGATCAGCCCGGGCACCGCGGCACGCGGCACGTAGCCGGACAGGATCGCCCGTGCGCGGGCCGGGTCGCGCGAGTCGAGCGCATCGCTGGTCGCTCGCCAGTAGCCCTCGTACGCCGCGATCACCAGCTGGCGGACCGGCAACCTGGCCGCGGGACCGCCGGCGAGCTGGGCCGGCGACGGCTTCCTCGGCAACCTCACCGGGGCCGCTCCCGCGCCGCATCCGGCGGCCGCGGCGGCCGCTAGGGCGGCCGCCAGCAGGCGCGCCGCCGCTCGTGCGGAACTGTGCATTCCCGCTCCCTTGGGGATCGGGCCCCGCGCGCGGCAGGTCCTGGGCCGCGGCCCGGGCGCGGGGGGCCATGTGTGCCGGGACTACATGCGTGCCGGGACTATAGGCCCGGCACCGTGAGCGGCCGGTGATCCGGGCGTGAACCGGCCCGGGATGCCGGGCGCGCCGGGCGACGCCCGCCGCGGTCGGGCCACCCCGCCCGCGCCGCGTCACTACGATGGTGCCCGCGTCCCACCCGATCCGAGTGCGGGGAGATGCCGATGCGATTCGCGGTGCTCGGGCCCTTGGAGATCACCGACGACCACGGGGCGCGCGTGCCGGTCACCCGGAGGCTGCACCGGGCGATGCTGGCGACGCTGCTGCTCCGCGCCGGGCAGCCGTGCTCGCAGGCCGAGCTCGCCGCCGCGATCTGGGGTGACGATCCCCCGCAGCGACCCGACCTGTCATTACGCACCTGCGTCTACGGCCTGCGCCGGCTGCTGCCCGATCCGGCCAGGCTCCGCACCCACCCCTGCGGGTACCTCATCGACGTCGCGCCCGGCGAGCTGGACCTGGCGGAGTTCCGCGACCTGGCGAGCCTGGGCCGGCAGGCTCTCGACGACGGCGACCCGGCCGGCGCGGCCGACGCCCTGGGCCGCGCGCTCTCGCTGTGGCGCGAGCCTGCGCTGGCCGACCTGCCCGACCACGCCGCCCGGGAGCGCCTGATCGGCCACCGCAGGGACGCGCTCGAGGCACTGATCGACGCCAGGCTGGCGCTCGGGCTCCACCGGCAGGTGCTGCCCGAGCTGCGCGGCATCGTGGCAGCGGAGCCGCCACGCGAGCACGCCTGGGCCCAGCTGATGCTCGCGCTCTACCGCTGCGGCGCGCGCGCCGAGGCGCTCGCCGCGTTCGGCAGGTTGCGGATGACGCTGGTCCGGGCCTACGGGATCGAGCCCGGGCCCGAGCTGCAGGACCTGCACCAGCGGGTGCTCGCCGACGACCCGGCCCTGCTGATCCCGGCCGCCGGCGGCGGCGAGGCGGGCGCGGGACCGGGCCGGCAGCCACGGCCATGCCAGCTTCCGCCGACGCTCCCCGACTTCACCGGGCGCACCGCCGAGCTGGCCCTGGTGCGGGCCCGGCTCACCGCCGCCGTGCGGTCTGCGGCGGTCCCGGTCACGGTGCTGACCGGCATGCCGGGAGCCGGCAAGACCGCGCTGGCGGTCCACGCGGCTCACCAGGCCAGGCCGGACTTCCCCGACGGCCAGCTCTATGCCTGCATGGACGCGGACGGTCAGGCGCGTGACCCGCACGCGGTGCTCGCCGAGTTCCTGCGCGCCCTCGGCGTGCCGCCGGCCGAGATGCCCCCCGGCCGGCCCGAGCGCGAGGCGCTCTACCGGTCCGTGCTGGCGGGACGGCGGGTGCTCGTGGTCGCCGACGGCGCGCGGGCGGCCGCGCAGGTCCGCCCGCTGGTTCCCGGCACGCCTGGCTCCGCGGTCCTGGTCACCAGCCGGGCTCGGCTGGCCGGCCTGGACGGCGCCCGGCTCGTCGATGTCGGCGCCCTGGCGCCGGAGGATTCGGTGAGGCTGCTCACCACGCTCGGCAGCCGGGCGGCCGGCGAGGAGGCCGGGGAGCCGGCGGAGCCCGCGGGCCCAGCCGCCGCCTCCCCCGGCCATCGGCCCCCCGGCGGGGACTGGGCGGCGGCTGCGATGGCGGTGGCGCAGGCCTGCGGGCACCTCCCGCTGGCCCTGCGCATAGCCGGCACGCGGCTCGCCGACGAGCCTGGCCTGACGCCGGCCGCGCTCGCGGCCAGCCTGGCCGACGAGGACCGGTGCCTTGCCGAGCTCGCCTCCGGCGAGGCGTCGGTGGGCGCCAGGATCGCCCAGGCGGCCGGCTCGGCGGGGGATGCCGCCCGGCGGGCGCTGGCCCTGCTCGCCGTCGCCGGGCCCGGTGACCTGCCCGAGTCCCTCGCCGCCACCATGTTCGACGGGCCGGGAGGGCGCGCTGCGATCCGGGCGCTGATCGATGCTGGCCTGCTGAGCCGGGTGGCTGGAGAGCCGGCGGGATCCGGGAGGAGCCGCGTCTCCTACCGGATGCACCCGCTGGTGCGCGCCTATGCCAGGCTGGTGCTCGCCGCCGCGGAGCCCGGCCCGACCGGCTGGGCGACCGGGCGGCTGCTCGCTTCGGGCTGGCTCAGCCTGGCCCGCGCCCGGGACGGGAGGGCCGTTCGCTGGCCGCCGGATGAGCCGTCCATCGCCCGCCGGCCGTGAGGCGGCGATCCCGGCCGGCCCGGGGCATCCGCGGCGTTCGGGGCGCACCCGGCCGCAGGCGGCGGGAGACTGGGACCATGCGGTACCTGAACATCCCCACCGCCAAGAAGATCTCCAAGATCGGGCTCGGGACCTGGCAGTTCGGGTCGAGTGCCTGGGGATACGGCGCGGAGTACGCCGGCTCGGAGGCGCGGGCGATCGTCCGCCGTGCGCTTGAGGTCGGCATCACGCTGTTCGACACCGCCGAGGTCTACGGCCTGGGGCGCAGCGAGCGGATCCTCGGGCAGGCCCTCGGCGACGACATCGGCTCGGTGTTCCTCGCCACGAAGATCCTGCCGGTCTGGCCGGTCGCCGCGGTCGTCCAGCAGCGCGCCGTGGCGAGCGCGCATCGCCTCGGCGCCCGGCGGATCGATCTCTATCAGGTCCACCAGCCCAACCCCGCCGTGCGGGACGGCACGACCATGCGGGGCATGCGGGCGCTGCAGCGGATCGGGCTGGTCGGCGAGGTCGGCGTCAGCAACTACCCGCTGCGCCGGTGGCAGGCGGCCGAGGCGGCCCTCGGCGGGCGGGTGCTGTCCAACCAGGTGCGCTACAGCCTGGTCGCCCGCGCCCCGGAACGGGAGCTGCTGCCGTTCGCCGAGGCGAACAACCGGGTCATCATCGCCTACAGCCCGCTCGCCCAGGGCCTGCTCGCCGGCGGCTTCCATCAGGGAAGGCGCCCCGCCAACCGGGTCAGGATCACCAACCCGCTGTTCCTGCCGGAGAACCTGGACCGCGCCGCCGGCCTGACCGCCGCGCTCCGCGAGGTCGCGGAGGCCCACTCGGCCACCCCCGCGCAGATCGCACTGGCCTGGGTGCTGCGGCACCCGGCGGTGGTCGCGATCCCGGGGGCATCGAGCGTCGCGCAGCTGGAGAGCAACGCCGCCGCCGCCGAGATCGACCTGACCGACGCCGAGCACGCGGCGCTGCGGGAGGCTGCCGAGAGATTCGAGCCGGTTCGCGGGCCGGCTGTCGTCCCCGGGCTGATCCGGTCCCGGATGCGCGGCCGCCAGCCCGGCAGCCGGCAGCCGGCTTAGCCGGGCGGCCAGCCAGCTGGGAGCAGCCGGGCGGGGGGGCCGGCCGCCGGCGCCGCGGCCCGTTCGCCAGTTCAGCCGGCGAGCCCGGGGGGCGTCCGGCCGTGCCCGGTCGCCGCCTCGAACGCGCTGGCCAGCGCCAGCAGGTCCCACTCGCCGCGGCGGCGGCCCACCAGCTGCAGGCCGACGGGCAGTCCTTCCTCGGTGAATCCGGCCGGGACGCTGACCGCGGGCAGGCCGGTGACCGAGATCAGGTACGCGCTGGCCATCCAGTCCAGGTAGGTGCGCTGCGGCACCCCGTCGATCTCGTGCACCCAGTCGAGGCCGGCGTCGAAGGGCGCGACCTGGGTGGCCGGGCAGGCCAGCACGTCGAACTCGGCGAAGAACGCGCTCACCCGGTCGGCCACGGCTGCCCGGAGCGCGGTCGCCCGGGCCAGGTCCGCGGTGGTCAGCTCAAGGCCGCGGCGGACGTTCCAGGCGACGTTGGGCCCCACCTGGCCGGGGTGCTCGCGCAGCAGCGGGCCGAACCAGGCCGCGAAGCGGAACGCGCGCCAGGTCCGGAACGCCTCGTCCGCGCCGGACAGGTCGGGCTCGGCGTCGGCCACCGCGCAGCCGAGGCCGGCGAGCGCCTGCCTGGCCCGCGCGAGCACCGCCCGGACCGCCGGCTCGACGGGCAGCCCGAGGTCGGCGCTCCAGGCGACCCGCACCCGGGCGGGGTCGCGGTCGAGCAGCCGCAGCACGTCGGCGGGGCGGGCCAGCGAGGGCGGCGGGGCATCGAGGGCCAGCGGCACCCTCGGGTCCGGCCCGGACAGGACCGCCAGAAGCAGCGCGGCGTCCGCGACCGTGCGCGCCATCGGCCCGGACACGCTCATGGTGTCCGCATCGTCGCGGAACGGCCAGTCGGGCACCCGCCCCGGCGCGGGCCGCAGCCCCACGACGTTGCAGAAGCTCGCCGGGTTCCGCAGCGAGCCGCCGAGGTCGCTGCCGTCGGCCAGGCAGATCATCCGGGCAGCGAGCGCGGCAGCGGCCCCGCCGCTGCTGCCCCCCGCGCTGCGGGACAGGTCGTACGGGTTCCTGGTCACGCCGAAGACCGCGTTGACGGTATGGGAGCCCGCGCCGAACTCGGGCGTGTTGGTCTTGCCGACGCTGATCGCCCCGGCCCGCTTCATCCGCTCGACGACCAGGCAGTCGCGGTCGGGCACGTTCCGCGCGAAGATCGGCGAGCCGTAGGTGGTCCGCACCCCGGCGGTCTCGGCCAGGTCCTTGTGCGCGACCGGCAGGCCGTGCAGCAGGCCGGGCTCCTGGCCGCGCGCGAGCGCCTCATCCGCGGCCGCGGCGCCGTCCATCGCCAGACCGAAGCAGCGGGTCACGATCGCGTTGATGGCCGGGTCGACGGCCTCGATCCGCTCGATGTGGGCGGCGATCACCTCTCGCGCGGACACTTCCCGGTCCCGGAGCAGCTGCGCCAGCACGATCGCGTCCAGCGCGCACAGGCCGGCCGCGGGCTCGCCTCGGGGTCTCACCGTCACATCATCGCCAGCGCGGGCACGCACCGCCATCCGGGACGGCCCGTCACCGGGTACGGTCATGCCAGGGCGCGGGACCGCCGGCCAGGGCGCGGGACCGCCGGCCAGGGCGCGGGACCGCCGGCCAGGGCGCGGGACCGCCGGCCAGGGCGCGGGACCGCCGGCCAGGG
>JAJPIV010000052.1 GCA_021324595.1 Actinomycetota bacterium
CGGCTGCCCGGTGCCGCGCTGGCAGCCGTCCCGGCTGAACGCCCGCTATCACTCCGCGCTGCGGCTGGCCGAGATCGTGCTGCGGGCCACCTCGGCCGAGAACGCTCCCGGCGGCGTCACCGTCACCGGGTTCCTGTTCGACATGCCGCTGCTGTTCGAGGAGTTTGTCACGGCCGCGCTGCGCGAGGCCATCGAGGAAGAGCACGGCGGCCGCGTGGCTGGCCAGGACCGTGGCTACTTTCTCGACGAGGCCAGCCGGGTCAGGCTCAAGCCGGACATCGTCTGGCACCTGCGCGGCAAACCGGTCGCCGTGGCTGACGCCAAGTACAAGGCCGAGCAGCCGGCCGGGTACCCGAACGCCGACCTCTACCAGATGCTCGCCTACTGCACCGCGCTCAGGCTGCCCCGCGGCCATCTCATCTACGCCAAGGGCACAGGCGAGCCCGCCGCCCACACGGTCCGCGAGGCAGGCATCGAGATCATCGCTCACGCGCTGGACCTCGGCGCCGGGCCCGCCGCGTTGCTGGCCCAGATCCGTGATCTTGCGAGCGCGCTCGCCGGGGATGCCGCCCCGGCCGTGAGGCCGCGTGGCCGAGGCGGGGCCGTGGGGCCGGCCGAAGGAGCGGCATGACGGACCGTGTGCGTGCCCTGCTGGTCGCCCCCGATGGTGACCTGCTGGCGATCCGGCGGGTCCGCCCAGGCCAGGAACCGTACGACCGCCGGCATCCACAGCCTCGTGCACATCGTCAGCCACGACGGCGACCGCCAGTACTTCTACCTCGCCCGCGCACGGTCCTGGTCCGCCCGGGCCGCTGATCGCAGCGGCCCGGAGTTCACCGGCCCCGCCCGCGGTGAGTACCACCAGCCCGTCCCGCTCACCGCCGAGGCGGTAGCAGGGATCGACCTCAAACCAGATGCCCTCGCCCAGCTCCTTCTCAGGCACCTGCGGGATGGCACCGACCTGTTCGCTCTTCCCGACCTCCGCGCCAGCCAGCCCGCCCGGGCCTGAGCCAGCAGCTGCGCTCGGCCGTCTCCCGGGATGACGCACACGGGATGAGGTGGCATCCGGCAGCCCGCGGGCAGCCGGCGCGAGCGGATCAGCCGCCTGCGGCCAGCCTGGCGGCGAGCCGTGCGGTGGCTGCCGCGGGGTCGGCGGCCTCGGTGATCGCGCGCACGACGACGATCCGGCTCGCCCCGGCTTCGAGCACCTGCCCGAGCCGCTCCTGGTCGATGCCGCCGATGGCGAACCACGGCCGCGGCGGGGCGAGGCCCGCCACGAAGCGGATCAGCCCGAGCCCTGGCGCGGCCCGGCCGGGCTTGGTGGGCGTGGGCCAGACCGGGCCGGCGCAGAAGTAGTCGGCCGCCGGATCGGCGGCCGCTTCCTCGGCCTGGCGCGGTGAGTGGGTGGACAGGCCGATGACCGGATCGGGCCCCAGGATGCGCCGCGCGATCGCGGCGGGCAGGTCGTCCTGGCCGAGGTGGAGCACGTCCGCGCCGGCCGCGAACGCCACGTCGGCGCGGTCGTTCACCGCGAGCAGCGCCCCGTGCCGGTCGCAGGCCGCGCGGAACGCCTCAAGGAACCGCAGTTCCCGCGCTGCCTCCAGGCCCTTCTGCCGGAGCTGGACGATGTCCGCCCCGGCGCCCAGGACGGCGTCGAGGAACGAGGGCAGGTCGCCCTGGCGCTCCCGGGCGTCGGTGCACAGGTACAGCCGGGCGGCGGCGAGCCGGCGCCTCAGGGCGGCCCCGCGGGCGCTCCCGGGGCCAGCCGCGCCGCCGCCAGCGGCACCTGCCCCGCCGATCGGGTTCACCGGGCCATCTTGCCACCGGGCCGGCGGCGGGCGCCCGCCCAGCCCGCCCTCAGGCGGGCCGCGCGGACGTCAGAGGGCGAGGGCCTGCGCCCGCCGGTTGACCTCCGTGCACCTGTGCGCCGCGATGGCCTCGATCGGGCTTCCCGGCAGGGAGTCATCCGCGGTGAACAGCCATCGCATCGCCTCGGCGTCGCTGAACCCGCAATCGAACAGCAGCGTCAGCGTGCCGTGCAGGCCGCGGACGACCTGGTTGCCGGCCAGGAACGCCGCCGGGACGGCGAACGAGCCGTCCGGTCGCTCGACGCCGAGCAGCTTGTGGTCGCGGAGCATCTGCTTGACCCGGCTCACGGGCACGCCAAGCTGCTCCGCAACCTCGGAAACGGTCAGCCAGTGACCGACGGTGGCGTCGGTCGGGGGGTCGATCTGTGCCACGTCGGCCTTGTCCCCACGGGTCGCACGGGTCAAACGCGGCCTGCCGGGCAGGCGGGGCCGGGCGGGTATCCCGGGCGAGAGGAGCCGGGCTGCCCGGGGAAGGCCGAGCGGGACGCTCCGGCCGGCGGTCAGCCTCCGCCGGAGACCGCGTCGCGCAGCGGCACCGCCGGGTCGGCGACCCGGTCGGCGCGGACGGGGCTGGCCGCCTCGATCAGCCGCCGCGCCTGGGAGAGCTCACGGGGCAGGCCCACGGTCAGGACGGCGACCAGCCGGTCGCCGGCCTCCCCGGAGGCCAGCCAGCAGGCCGACCAGGCTTCGCCGCGCGGGTCGCCGCGCCAGACCAGGCGGTCGGCGCCCTTGTGGTCGCCGACGTATTGCAGCATCCGGCCGAACTGCTCCGACCAGAAGTACGGCACCGGGTCGTACCGCTGATCCCCGCCGGCCAGGTTCGCCGCGAGCACCGCCGGGGCGCGCAGCGCCACGTCCCAGTGCTCGGGGCGCATCCGGCGCCCGAACCTCGCCGACCAGAACGCCGCGCAGTCCCCGACCGCGTACACGCCCTCGACGGAGCTGGCCAGATGGTCATCGACCCGCACGCCGTCCTCGAGCGCGACGCCGGAGCCGTCCAGCCAGCCCACCTCGGGCCGCACCCCCACCGCGGTGACGATCACGTCGGCGGCCAGCCATTCACCGCAGGCCAGCACGATGCCGCCGTCCTCCACCGACGCCACCGCCTCGCCGAGCCGCAGCCGGGCCCCGGCCCGCTCGTACCAGGGGGCGGTCACGGCGCCGACCTCCGCCCCCACGGCCCCGGCGAGCGGCGCCGGGCCCGCCTCGACCACGCACACCCGGCAGCGGCGGGCCAGCGCGGCGGTGGCCAGCTCGGCGCCGATCCAGCCCGCGCCGATGACGACCAGGCGCGCGCCGGGCACGAGGGCCTCGCGCAGCGCGAGGGCGTCGTCCAGCGTCCGCAGGAACCGCTGCGGCCCCGGGCCCGGCAGCGCCACCGGCCGCGCCCCGGTGGCGATCACCAGCCGGTCGAACGGGTACTCGCCCCGGCCGGTCAGCAGGACGTGATCTCCGAGCCGCTCGGCCCGCTCGCCGAGGCGGAACTGGGCGCCGAGGGAGCCGAGCTCGGGGCGCAGCGACGTGTCATCGGCCTCGCCGCGCAGCACCTGCTTGGACAGCGGCGGCCGGTCGTAGGGCGGGCGCGCCTCGGCCCCGATGACGGTCACCTGCCCCCGGTACCCGGCCGAGCGCAGCTCCTCGACAGTGCGCAGCCCGGCAAGCCCGCCGCCGGCGATCACGATCCGCTCGGCCGCAGCACCCACCTGATCCTCCTTTGCGCCGGCTGTCCAGCTAGGCTAGAGGGCAGACGCGCGGGAGCCCGGTGCAGACCGGGCTGAGAGGGCGGCTGGGAGCCGCCGACCGCAGAACCTGATCCGGGTCATGCCGGCGAAGGGAGCGCAGGAACGGTGAACGCGAGGTCGGCCGGCAGCGCCGGCGAGGGGCAGGCTGCCGGGCAGGTCACGGCGGACGTGCTGGTGATCGGCGGCGGCGTGATCGGCTTGGCGGTTGCCTGGCGGGCCGCCCAGCGAGGCCTGTCGGTGGCGCTCGCCGACCCGCAGCCGGGCCGCGGCGCCTCGCGGGCCGCCGCGGGCATGCTGACGCCGGTGGCCGAGGCCGCCTACGCCGAGCGTGAGCTGTTCGAGCTCGGCATGGCCTCCCTCCGCAGCTATCCGGGATTCGTCGCCGAGCTGGAGGACCTCACCGGGCTGGAGGTCGGGTTCCGGCAGGACGGCACGCTGGCGGTGGCGTTCAGCGCGGACGACATGGCGATGCTGGACGAGCACGCGCTGCTGCGGGAATCCTTCGGCGCCCCGGTCGAACGGCTGACCGGCCGCGAGTGCCGCCGGGCCGAGCCGCTCCTCGGCCCGGGGATCACCGGCGGCCTGCTGACCGCCGATGACGCCTCGGTCGACCCGAGGCTCCTGGCCGAGGCGCTGCTCGCCGCCGGCGCCAAGGCCGGGGTGGCGCACCTGCCGCACCTGGCGGTCTTCCTCCGCACCCGGGGCGGCCGCGCGTGCGGCGCCGAGCTCGCCGACGGCACCGTGGTCTCCTGCGGCCAGGTGGTGCTGGCCGGCGGATGGGCGTCGGCGTCGCTGGCGGGCCTGCCGCCCGAGGCGGCGCCGCCGGTGCGCCCGGTCAAGGGGCAGGTCCTGCGGCTGCGCCCGGCGCCGGCCATGCGGATCGCCGGCCAGCCGCCCGCGCTGATCGGCAGGACGGTGCGCGGGCTGGTCCACGGGTCGCCGGTCTACCTGGTGCCGCGGGAGGACGGCGAGCTGGTCGTGGGCGCCACCCAGGAGGAGATGGGCGAGGACACGACGGTGACCGCGGGAGCCGTCTGGCAGCTGCTGCGGGACGCCCGCGCGCTCGTGCCCGGGATCACCGAGCTCGAGCTGACCGAGGCGATCGCCGGCCTGCGCCCGGGCACCCCGGACAACGCGCCGGTGCTCGGGCCCTCGGCCCTGCCCGGCATGGCGCTGGCGACCGGCCACTTCCGCGGCGGCGTGCTGCTCACCCCGGTCACCGCGGACCTGATCGCGCAGTTCCTGCACGACGGGAAGCTGCCCCCGGCCGCCGCCGCCTTCACTGCGGACCGGTTCACCCCGCGGGGCCGCGCGTGACCATCACGATCAACGGCACGGTCCGCCAGGTGCCGGAGGGGACGACGGTCGAGCAGGCCGTCGCGCTGATCGCCAGCGCCCCGCAGGGCGTCGCCGTGGCGGTCAACGGCGAGGTGGTGCGCCGGGCATCCTGGCCGGCCACCAGGCTCGCCCCGGGCGACCGGGTGGAGGTCGTGACGGCGGTGCAGGGAGGCTGATGTGGACGACCCGTTCATCCTCGGCGGGGAGAAGTTCGGCTCGCGGCTGATCATGGGAACCGGCGGGGCGCCCAGCCTGGACGTGCTCGGCCGGGCGCTGGCCGCGTCGGGCACCGAGATCACCACGGTCGCGCTGCGCCGGGTCGACCCGGCCGCGCGCGGGTCGGTCCTCGACGTGCTCGCCGGGCACGGGATCCGGGTGCTGCCGAACACCGCCGGCTGCTTCACCGCGGCCGAGGCGGTGCGGACCGCGAACCTGGCCGCCGAGGCGCTCGGCACCAGCTGGGTGAAGCTGGAGGTCATCGCGGACGAGGTCACGCTGCTGCCCGACCCGGTCGAGCTGCTGGATGCGGCCGGGCAGCTGGTCGGCCAGGGGTTCACCGTCTTGCCCTACACCAATGACGACCCCGTGCTCGCCCGGCGGCTCGAGCAGGCCGGCTGCGCGGCGGTCATGCCGCTGGGCGCGCCGATCGGCTCCGGGCTGGGCATCCGCAACCCGCACAACATCGAGCTGATCGTGCAGGACGTGTCGGTGCCGGTGATCCTGGATGCCGGGATCGGCACCGCCAGTGACGCCGCGATGGCCATGGAGCTGGGCTGCGCGGCCGTGCTCACCGCCACGGCGGTCACCCGCGCGCGGGACCCGGAGCTGATGGCCAGCGCGATGCGCTCGGCCGTGGTCGCCGGCCGGCTCGCTCACCTGGCCGGGCGGATCCCGAAGCGCCGCTACGCGGTCGCCTCGTCGCCGCCGGTGAGCGGCGAGCTCGCGCAGGCGTAACCCGGCCGGGCGGGCACGCCGACCCCTACACTGTTGCCGATGGATACCGCCCTCTCGCCACCGGTGGGCCGGCTCCTGGGCGGCCGGTACCACGTGGGGTCGCAGATCGCGCGCGGCGGCATGGCCACGGTGTACCTCGGCACGGACACCAGGCTGGACCGCGTGGTCGCGATCAAGATCGCCCACCCTGAGCTGGCGGGCGACGCGGAGTTCGTGCGCCGGTTCATCGGCGAGGCGCGGTCCGCCGCGCGGCTGTCGAGCCCCAACGTGGTCGCGGTCTACGACCAGGGGTCCGACGGGCCGGTTCACTACATCGCGATGGAGTACGTCCCCGGCCGCACGCTCCGCCAGCTGCTCAACGAGCGGGGCAGGCTGCCGCCTGCGGAGGCCCTCGCCATCATGGCCGGGGTGCTCTCCGGGCTCGCCGCCGCGCACCAGGCCGGGTTCGCGCACCGGGACGTCAAGCCGGAGAACGTGCTGCTGACCGCGGGCGGCGGGGTGAAGGTCGCCGACTTCGGGCTGGCCAGGGCGGTGGCCGGAGCGGTCCACACCAGGGGCGGGATGATCATCGGCACCGCCGCCTACCTCGCGCCCGAGCAGGTCGAGGGCGGGACCTCCGATGCGCGCACCGATGTCTACGCGGCCGGCGTCATGCTGTTCGAGCTGCTGACCGGCACCCAGCCGCACACCGGCGAGAGCCCGCTGGCGGTCGCCTACAAGCACGTCCACGAGGTCGTGCGGGCACCGTCCAGCGTGCTCCCGGGGCTGCCGCCGGCGCTGGACGCGCTGGTTGCCATGGCGACCAGCCGCGACCCCGACCTGCGTCCCGCCAATGCCGGGCAGTTCCTCCGGGCGGTCAGCGAGGTCCGGAACGGGCACGTTCCGCACGGGCGGGCCGATCCGGGCGGCCACCTGGCCTGGCCGGCCGGCGACGGCTGGCACCCCTCGGGGCCGCTGCTCGGCGCGCCGCATCCGTCCGGCCCGCTCGCGGAGCCGCCCTCCCGCGGCTCGCATCCCTGCGCGCCGGCCGGGGACCGTGACCTGGCGGTGTACGCACCGCCGTCCGGCGGCCATCCCACGGACGCCTACCCGGCGCTGTTCGACGGGTACCTGCCATCCGCCGCCCGCTCACCGGTCACCGGGGCCGCGCCGGCGGCCCGCCCGCCCGGCCAGGCCTGGCAGTCCGGCCCCGGCCTGGTCGGCGCCTCGGCGCTGCCGTCGCTGCGGCCGGACACCGGGCCGGCCGCCGTGGCCCCGCGGGGCGACGGCCCGGGCGCCCAGGCCAACCCGACCCTGATCGTCCCGGCGGGCGCCGGCCTGGCCGGCGGGGACGGCTTCGGCCCCGGGGGCCCCGGCCGCCGCGGCCGCCCCGGCCGGGGCGGCGGGCTGTCCAGCGGCCGGCTGCTCTACCTGGCCGGCGCCCTCGCGGTCGCGCTGGTCGCCGCCGTCGCCGCCTGGTGGCTGGGCTCCGGCCAGTACGTCAGCGTGCCGCACGTCCGCGGCTTCCTCCTGGCCACGGCCAAGGCCGAGATGACCAACGCGGGCCTGCGATGGAAGGTCGGCCGCCCCGCGCGCAGCCCGCTGCCGAGGGGAGAGGTCGTCGCCACCTCCCCCGCGACCGGCTCGCGGGTCGCCAGCGGGTCGGTGGTGACGCTGATCGTGTCGCTCGGCCCGCAGATGATCCAGGTGCCGAACGTCAGCGGGCAGCCGCTCGCCCAGGCCGAGGCCGCCCTGCGGCACGCGGGCCTGCGGATCGGGGCGGTCACCCGGTCCACCTCGAGCACGGTGCAGGCCGGCTACGTGATCAGCACCAGCCCGTCGGCGTACGCGCGCTGCTCGCAGTACCGCCCCGTGGGCATCACGGTCAGCGCGGGCCAGGGCCTGCCGAACTTCGTCGGCATGCAGCTGGGCCAGGCGCAGCAGGCCGCGCAGCAGGGCGGCTACACGCTCAACCCGGTGCCCGCCCAGAGCAACCAGCCGCCGAACACGATCATCGCCCAGTCCCCGCAGGCCGGCACCCCGGTCACCCCGGGCGAGGTCGTCACGGTCCAGGTCTCGCAGGGGCCGCCCGGGGTCCAGGTGCCGAACGTCGTGGGCATGTCGCTGCCGCAGGCGGTCAACACGCTGCAGCAGGCCGGGTTCCAGGTCTCGGTCGTGCACCAGGGCCCGGGCAACCGGGTGGGCCGGATGAGCCCGACGGGAACGCAGCCGAAGGGCGCCACGATCACGGTCTACGTCGGCTGGTTCAGCGGGCTGTGAGGCCGGCCGCTCAGAGCTCCGGGGCCTCGTCCGGCTGCTCCTGGTAGGAGTACCGCTGCTCCCGCCACGGGTCGGCGTTGTTGTGGTAGCCGCGCAGCTCCCAGAACCCGCGCCGGTCGCCGATCAGGTACTCGATCGCCCGCACCCACTTCACGCTCTTCCAGCCGTACCGCGAGGGCACGACGAGCCTGACCGGGAAGCCGTGCTCCGGCGTGAGGTCCTGGCCGCCGCACCCGGTGGCCAGCAGCGTGTCCGGCTCGCGGAGCGCCTCGACCGGCAGGTTCGCGCTGTAGCCGAAGTCCGCCCAGACCATCACGTGCGTCACCGCGGCGGCCGGCGGCACCACGCGGAGCACCTCCGCCGCGGGAACGCCTGACCAGCGCACCGCGAGGACGCTGAACTTCGTGACGCAGTGAAAGTCGGCCACGACCTCGGCACGCGGGAGCGCCCGGAAGTCCTCCCAGCCCCAGCGCTGCTCGCGGCCGGACGCCGTGGCGCCGGTGACGCGCAGGTCCCAGGTGGCCGGGTCGAAGGCCGGGACCGGCCCGTAGTGCATGACCGGCAGGCCGTCCTGCAGGTGCTGCCCCGGCGGAAGCCCGCGCGGGGGGGACGCGGCACGCCGGCCCGGCGATGCCGCGCCGGGGGCGCCGAGCCGGGGTGCGCCGGCGTCCTGCTGCCTCATGCCCGCCTGACCCTGTCCCTCCGCGCCGGCCATGCGGCGCCGGGGACCCGCCGGTTCATGGCCAGCGCAGCCAGTCTGCCACCCGCGCCGGCGGCGGCCGCGGCCGGCTGCCCGCCAGGGCGCGGGGATGCGCTAAGCTACCGGCCGTGGGTCAGGCGCACTGGTTCTTTTATGGCTGCTCACCCGGCACCGGGGAGATGGCCCGCCAGACGCTGCGCTGACGCAGGCACCGAGCTCCAAGCCCCCGGCCGGGACACCGGCCGGGGGCTTTCGTCGTTGGAGCCGACCCGACAGGAGGATGAGCAGATGGTGATAGTGATGACCCCCGACGCGGCGAAGGACGACATCGAGTCGGTCGTGGACGTGGTCAAGAGGGCCGGCGGCGAGGCATTCGTCAGCCGCGGCGTCTCGCGGACGATCATCGGGCTGGTCGGTGACGTGGACCATCTCGGCACCCTGAACCTGCGGAGCATGGCCGGCGTCGGCGATGTCATCCGGGTCTCCGTCCCCTACAAGCTGGTCAGCCGCGAGCATCACCGCGAGCGCTCGGTGATCAGGGTGGCGGGCGTCCCGATCGGCCCGGGCACGGTGACGCTCATCGCCGGGCCGTGCAGCGTGGAATCGCCCGAGCAGACGCTGGCGGCGGCGCAGATGGCCAAGCGGGCCGGCGCGTCCATGCTGCGCGGCGGCGCCTTCAAGCCGCGGACCTCCCCGTACGCGTTCCAGGGGCTGGGCGAGGCGGGCCTGCGGATCTTGTCCGAGGTCAGGGGCGAGGTGGGCCTGCCGGTGGTGACCGAGGTCGTCGACCCGGCCAGCGTGGACCTGGTCTGCGCGCACGCCGACATGCTGCAGGTCGGGACCCGAAACATGCAGAACTTCGCGCTGCTGCAGGCGGTCGGCTCGGCCGGCAAGCCGGTGCTGCTCAAGCGGGGCATGAACGCCACCATCGAGGAGTGGCTCATGGCCGCCGAGTACATCGCCCAGCGCGGCAACCTGGACATCGTCCTGTGCGAGCGAGGCATACGGACATTCGAGACCGCGACCAGGAACACGCTCGACATCAGCGCGGTGCCGGTCGCGCAGCGGCTGTCCCACCTGCCGGTCATCGTGGACCCTTCGCACTCGGGCGGGCACCGGGACCTCGTCCTGCCGCTGACCAGGGCGGCCATCGCGGTCGGCGCCGACGGCGTGATCGTCGACGTGCACCCCGAGCCCGCCCGGGCGCTGTGCGACGGCGACCAGGCCCTGCCCGATGAGGACATCGCCGGGCTGGCCAGCCTGATGCAGGTGATGCCCGGCATCCTCGGCCGGGAGCTCACGCCCGCGCCGGAGCCGGCCGTGCGGTGACCGTCTCCGGCGCCACGCGGTACTCCTGGGCTCCCGCGGCCAGGTGCTCGGCCAGTTCCCCGATGTCCAGGCGCGCCTCGATCCTGCGCAGGTCCGCCACCCGGGCGCGGGTCTCCACCTGGCGCGGCAGGAGCAGCGAGCAGCAGTCCTGGTCGGGCAGCTGGGAGACTTCGAACGTGCCGATCCGGCGCGCCTCGGCCATGATCTCGGACTTGTCCAGCCCGACCAGGGGGCGCAGGATCGGGAGCTGGACCGCCTCGTCCAGGGCGGCGAGATTGGCCAGCGTCTGGCTGCTCACCTGGCCGAGCGAGTCACCGGTCACCAGCGCCTCGGCGCGCAGGCGGCGGGCCAGCACCTGCGCGGTCCGCAGCATCAGGCGGCGCTGGGCGACGACCTGGAGCCGGCCGGAGCCGGCCGACGCGAGCTGCTGCTGCGCCCGGCCGAACGCGACCACGAACAGCCGCGACCCGCGCTGGAACTCATCGAGCCTGCGGGCCAGGGCGTACGCCTTGTAGACGGACTCCGGGCCGGTCAGCGGCATCCCGGAGAAGTGCACGAACCCGCAGTACAGGCCGCGGCGCATCATCCGGTAGGCGGCGACCGGGGAGTCGATCCCGCCGGAGAGCAGGACCATGCCGCGGCCGCTCATGCCGACCGGCAGGCCGCCCTGGCCGGCGTGCCCGTCCACGTAGACGAAGATCTCGGACTGGTCCACCTCGGCGTGAATGGTGAACGCGGGCTCCCGCAGGTTCACCGGGTTGCCGTGGAGCTCCTGGATCCGGCTGCCGATGAGGGCGGCCAGCTCCGCCGAGCTCATCGGGAACCGCTTGTCGCGCCGCCTGGCCTTCACCGCGAACGGGCCAGGGCGCCCGGATGCCAGCTCGCCGGCCGCCTCGGCCGCGGCGCGCGCGTCCTTCGCGACGCGCACCGCCCGGCAGACCCGGGCGACTCCCATCACCGAGCGCATCCGGCCGGCGATCAGGTCCGCGGCCCGCGCCGACTCGGCCGGGCCGGCGCCGGCGGGCGGGTTGAGCACGAGCACGCCGTCGCGCTGCCACAGCCGGACGCCGACGCCCAGGCCCGCCACCGCGAGCCTGATGTTGTTCTGCAGCATGCGCTCGAACTGCTGCCGGTTCCGGCCCTTCAGCACGACCTCGCCGAGCTTGAGCAGCACGCACGGCTGCGGGTCGGGCAGGCTGGCGCGTTCGCGGGCGAGCGCCACGGCAGGCACGGCGGTCATGGACCCAGTGTGGCATCGCCGGCGGTGCGCATGGCACGGTGTCCTGGTGAGCCAGCCTGCCGTCACGATCCGCCCGGCCGGACCCGCCGACTTCGAGGGCATCATCGCGATCGCGATCGCCACCGGGCAGGACGAGGACTGGGAGGCCGCCTTCCCGGGGTACCTGCGCCACCTGCTGGGCCACGGCACCCTGCTGGTCGCCGAGAGGGCTCCGCGGGGCCTGGTCGGCTACGGCGGGGCCGTGCAGATCGGGCCCTCAGCCAAGCCGGTCAGCATGCTCACCGACCTGTTCGTCCATCCCGCGGCGCACGGTGCCGGGATCGGCCGGGCGCTGCTGGGCCAGCTCTGGGACGGCCGGCCCCGCCGGATGACGTTCTCCAGCCTGCATTCGCACGCGCTGCCGCTTTACACCAGCGCAGGGCTGGACGCATGGTGGCCGTTGCTGTACATGCGGGGCGACGTGCGGCGCCTGGCGATGCCCCCGGGCTGGGCCATCGAAGCGGCCGGGCCGGACCGGGTCGGCGCGCTCGAGCTCGCCTGGACCGGGGCCGACCGGAGCGCCTGCCACCGGTTCTGGGCGACCGGGCCGCGCGGCGCAGGGGTGGTCGCCAGGCTGAGCGGGCGGCCGGCCGCGGCCGGCAGTGTCGGCGGCGCGGGCGCCGAGTACGGGATCTGCCACCTCGCGGTGGATCCGGCCATGCCACCGGGCGGGGAAGCCCGGGCCGGCGGGGAAGCCGGCTCCGGAGGCCTCGCGGCGGACGCGGTCATCGCCGTGCTGGCCGGGCTCGACGCTCCGGGCGGGCTGGCCCGGGCGTGCCTGCCCGCGCCGCACCCGGCAGTGCGCCGGCTGCTGGCGGCCGGCTGGCGGGTCGGGGGGTTCGACCTGCACATGGCCTCCGAGCCGGGCCTGCTCGACCCGCGGCGCATCGTGCCCTCCCCCGGCCTGGCCTGAGCCGGCCCGCGCCGGGCGCGCCCGGCCGCGCGCTATCCGAAGAAGACCTCGGCCTCGGCGTACCGCTCGGGCGGCACGAGCTTGAGCTCCCGGGTTGCCTCCGCGAGCGGCACGCGGACGATGTCGGTGCCGCGCAGCGCCACCATCGTCCCGAACGCGCCGTCGGCCACCGCGCGGATGGCGTGAATGCCGAACCGGGTGGCGAGCACGCGGTCGAACGCCGTGGGAGTCCCGCCCCGCTGGATGTGGCCGAGCACGGCGCAGCGGGCCTCCTTCCCGGTGCGCTGCTCGATCTCCTCGGCCAGCAGCTGCCCCACGCCGCCCAGCCTGACGTGGCCGAAGGCATCCAGCTGCGAGTCGGCGACCGGAGCGCCGATCGTCTTCGGGTGAGCGCCCTCGGCGACGACGACGATCGGGGCGTACCGGGTCTCGAACCGCTGCCTGACGTACTCGCAGACCTCCTCGATGTCGAACGGGTGCTCGGGGATGAGGATCACGTTCGCGCCGCCGGCGAGCCCGGCGTGCAGCGCGATCCAGCCCGCGTTCCGGCCCATCACCTCCACGATCAGCGCCCGGTGGTGGCTCTCGGCCGTGGTGTGCAGCCGGTCGATGGCCTCCATCGCGATGTTCACCGCGGTGTCGAAGCCGAACGTGTAATCGGTGGCGTTCAGGTCGTTGTCGATCGTCTTGGGCACGCCGACGACGCGGGCCCCGGCCCGGGAGAGCTGGTCCGCGACCCCGAGCGTGTCCTCACCGCCGATCGCGATCAGGGCGTCCACGCCGAGCCGGCCGAGGTTCTCGGTGATCCGCTCCAAGCCGGTCTTGCCCTCCCTGGCCGCGGACTCGGTCAGCGGGTTGGTCCGCGATGATCCGAGGATCGTGCCGCCGCGCGGCAGGATCCCCCGGACCTCGCTGACGCCGAGCGGCTGGGTGTCCCCCTCCAGCGGGCCCCGCCAGCCATCGCGGAACCCGATGAACTCGCAGCCGTGATCGGCGGCTCCGGTGCGCACGATCGCGCGGATGACCGCGTTCAGCCCGGGGCAGTCACCGCCCCCGGTGAGGACTCCGACACGCATGAGGCTGCCTCCGATATGCCCGGTGCCACAGACTCGCTCGCTCCCGCAATGCCCTGCCCGCCAGACTAGTCCCATGAGCGTCATCGCGATCGACGCCGGAACCACCGGGGTCACCAGTGTTGTCGTCGGCGCCGATGGGGCGGTCGCCAGCCGCGGTTACGCGGAGTTCGGCCAGCTGTATCCCCAGCCCGGATGGGTCGAGCAGCTGCCCGAGGCGATCTGGCAGGCCACGCTGGCCTCGTGCGCGCGGGCGCTCGACGGGCTGGCCGCGCGCCACGGGGCGGCCGACCCGGTGACCTGCCTGGGGCTGACCAACCAGCGCGAGACCGCGGTGATCTGGGACCGCGCCACGCTGGCCACGCCGCGCCGCGCGATCGTCTGGCAGGATCGCCGCACCGCCGGCCTGTGCGCGCGGCTGCGCGAGGACGGGCATGAGGAGCGGGTCGCCGAGCTGACCGGGCTGCGCATCGACCCGTACTTCACCGCCACCAAGCTCACCTGGCTGGCCCGCAACGAGCCCGCGACCTGGGCCGGGGTGACCGACGGGTCGCTCGCGCTCGGCACCGTGGACTCCTACCTGATCGCGCGCCTCACCGGGGGCAGGCGGCACGTGACCGACGCCTCCAACGCCTCGCGGACCCTGTTGTTCGACATCGGCGCCGGCCAGTGGTCGGCCGAGTTGTGCGAGCTGTTCGGCGTGCCGCCGCACGCGCTGCCCGAGGTCGTCGCCTCCACCGGGCTCATCGGCCACACCGACCCGGATGCGTTCCTCGGACTGGACCTGCCGATCGCGGGCGTGGCCGGGGACCAGCAGGCAGCCCTGTTCGGCCAGGCCTGCTACGCGCCAGGCGCGGCCAAGTGCACTTACGGAACTGGGTCATTCGTGCTGGCGAACACCGGGCCCGCGATCGTGCGGTCCCGCGCCGGGCTGCTGTCCACGGTGGCGTGGATGGACGAGTCGGGGACGCTGACCTACGCGCTGGAAGGCTCGGTGTTCGTCACAGGGGCGGCGATCCAGTGGCTGCGCGACGGGCTGGGGGTGATCGTCCACGCCGCCGACAGCGAGCGGCTCGCAGCCTCCGTGCCCGACTCCGGCGGCGTGGTGTTCGTGCCCGCGCTCACCGGGCTGGGCGCGCCGGACTGGGATCCCCACGCCCGGGGGGCGATCTTCGGCATCACCCGGGGCACGACGGCGGCGCACCTGGCCCGGGCGACGCTCGAAGCGATCGCGTTCGAGGTCCGGGACGTGGTCGACCTGATGGAGGCCGAGGCCCGGGCGGCCGGCGCGGGTGGCGGCCCGGCGGGCACCGTCCCCTCCGGCCCGTCCGCGCCGCTGCGCGTCGACGGCGGCGCGGCCGTCAACGACCTGCTCATGCAGCTGCAGGCCGACCAGCTCCAGGCGCCGGTCGAGCGGCCTGTCGTCGCCGAGACGACCGCCCTCGGGGCCGCGTTCCTCGCCGGGCTGGCCACGGGCGTCTGGGCGTCGGCGGGCGAGCTCGCGGCCACGTGGAAGCTCGGCCGGCGGTTCGAGCCGGGCCCCCGGGACGAGGGCGCGCACCAGCGCTGGCGGGAGGCGGTCCGCCGGTCGCTGGGCTGGGCCGCCGGCCCGGCAGGCTGACGCAACGGCGCCGGGCCCGCGGCGCCGCGCGGCACCGGGCAGGCCGGGCCGCAGCCGACTGGCCCGGCGCCGGATGGCCCGGCGCCGGATGGCGGGCGGATCCGTTCAGGCCCGGCGCTTCGCCGGGGCCGCCGACGGCCCCGTGCCCTGCACCCCGGCCCCGTCGCCCGGCGCGCCGTCCGCCGGCGCCCCCCCGCCCGGCGCGCCGTCCCGGGCACCCGCAGCACCGCCCGGCGCGCCGTCCCGGGCACCCGCAGCACCGCCCGGGGCGACGGGGGCGCTGCCCGGGCCCGCGGCGGGAGCCGGGCCGGCCATGCCGCCGGCCGGGCTCCTGCCGCCCCCGTGGCGGGCCGCCTGAAGCCGGGCCTTGTAGTCCTGCGCGTACTCGTCGACGTACTCCTGCCCGGACAGCCTCATGATCTCGTACATGATCTCGTCGGTGACCGCGCGGAGCACCAGCTTGTCGTTCTCCATCCCGTAGTACCTGGAGAAGTCCAGCGGCTTGCCGAACCGCACCCCGGGCCTGATGCGCAGCCTCGGCGCGATCCGCCCCGGCGGCTGGAACTCGAATCCGCCGACCATCGCGCACGGGACCACCGGAACGCGCGCCTCCAGGGCGAGGCGGGCCACGCCCGTCTTCCCGCGGAACAGGCGCCCGTCCGGGGTGCGGGTGCCCTCCGGGTAGATCCCGAGCAGGTTTCCCGCCGCCAGCACGCGCAGCCCGGTGGCGAGCGCCCGCTCGCTTGCCTCGCCGCCGGACCGGTCCACCGGGATCTGGCCGACTCCCCGGAAGAACGCCTTGCTGAACAGGCCCTTCAGGCCGCGGCCCGTGAAGTACTCGGACTTGGCGAGGAAGACGACCTTGCGCGGCAGCGGCAGCGGGCCGAAGAAGTGATCGGAGAAGGACAGGTGGTTGCTCGCGATGATCGCCGGGCCGGCCCTCGGCACGTTCTCGGTGCCCTCCGCCCACGGCCGGAAGACCAGGTGCAGGAGCGGCCCGAGGATCGCTTTGACCACCCAGTAGAACACCTTTACATGGTCGCACGGCCCGGCCATGGCCGCCTACCAGGACGGCAGGCCCCGCTCGCAGGCCCCGCGCGCAGGCGCCGGGGGCCCGGCCGGCCGGCGCAGGTGCGCGGAGCGGCGGCACGTGGGACGATTCGGCATGACGGGTGCGCCTGGGGCACCGGGCGCCGCCGGAGGTCGCGGAGGTCCAGGCATGTCAGTGCTCCACGGCGCAGAGCCGTTCAGGCACCACGGCGGCCCCGTCGGGGCGCTGCTGTGCCACGGCTTCACCGGCACGCCCCAGTCGCTGCGCCCGTGGGCCCGGTACCTCGCCGACGCCGGGCTGAGCGTCAGCCTGCCGCGCCTGCCCGGCCACGGCACCACCTGGCAGGAGCTGGCGCGGACCCGCTGGGAGGACTGGTTCGCGGAGGTGGACCGGGCGTTCGACGAGCTGCGGGCCGACGCTGGCGAGATCTTCGTGATGGGCCTGTCGATGGGCGCGTGCCTGGCCCTGCGCCTGGCCGAGCTGCGCGGCGATGCGGTCCGCGGCCTCGTGCTGGTCAACCCTTCGGTGACCGCCGAGACCCGGCTGTTCCTGCTCGCCCCGGTGCTCAAGCACCTCGTGCCGTCGCTCAAGGCGGTCGGCAACGACATCAAGAAAGAGGGCGTCACCGAGCTCGCCTACGACCGCACCCCGGTCCGGGCGGCGGCCACCCTGCCTGGCCTGTGGCGGATCACCCAGCGGCATCTGAGCGAGGTCACCGCGCCGGTCCTGGTCTACCGGAGCGCGGCGGACCACGTCGTCGGCGACTTGAACGTGGACATCCTGCGGGACTCCCTGCCCGCCGAGCGGTTCGAGGTGCGATCGTGCCCCGACAGCTACCACGTGGCGACGCTCGACAACGACGCCGAGGCCATCTTCGCCGGGAGCCTGGAGTTCGTTCGTTCCCTCAGCCATGCGGGGAAGGAATGACAGGATGGATGCCGGCGGACATAGGCGGCAGGCAGGGAGCAGGCACGACTGACCACGGGGGGCAGTGTGGAGCGCGACGACAGCGAACCCGGCAGCGGCCTGGCTGAGTGGCCGGAGCTGGTGGCCCGGCTCGAATCACCCACGCCGTCCGGCCCCGGCCCGGTGCCGTGGCCGGACGCGGAGAACGTCGGCCCCCCCGCCGCCGGTCCCGGCCCGGGCGCGCCGGCCCCCGGAACCGGCTCCCCGGCCCGCCGCCTGCCAGGTGGCCTGGGCCGGGTCATCCGGCCTGCCGGCTTCACGTCGTTCGCCGTCCCGCGCGACCCCGCGGCGTCCCGCGAGCCCGCCGCGCCCGGCCGGCCGCCGGCGGCAGCCGGTGACGCCCCGGCGCCCCGCGAGCCCGCCGCGCGCGGGCGAGCCGGGACGGGCCCTGGCCCCGGGCCGGCCGGCCCGGGGCGCCCGGAGGAGGGGGCGAACGGCTTCGACGACGAGCTCGAGCAGCTCTACGACCTCGATGAGCTCGGCGATCGCTACATCCCGCCGCTGGTGCCGCGGCAGCCGGGGCTCGACCCGGTGGCGCGCGGGGCGTGGGCGGCGCTGTTCGGCGGCCCCGGGTACCTGTTCCTCGCCACGGTGCTGAACTGGCGGCTGCCCGGCTGGGCCGAGCTGGCCGCGGTCATGGCGTTCGTGACCGGGTTCGTGGTGCTCGTCGCCAGGCTCGGCGATGGCCCGTCGCGCCGCGACGGCCCCGATCAGGGCGCGGTGGTCTGAGCCTCACCCGGCCGCCCGGCTCCTGCGCGCCAGGTCCGCGGCCCCGATCAGGCCCGCGTCCGCCCCGAGCTCGGCGAGCACGATGGAGGCGTGCGGCCGGAACAGCCGGCCGGTCAGCCCGGCGTCGAACGCGGCGCGCGCCTCGCCGAGCAGCAGGTCACCGGCCTCAGAGACGCCGCCGCCGAGGACGAAGCAGCCCGGGTCGAGGATCGCCGCCAGGTCCGCCAGGCCCTCGCCCAGCCACCTGCCGATGATCTCGAAGCAGCGCAGCGCGGCCGCGTCCCCCTCCCGGGCCGCGGTGGTCACCGCGGGCCCGGTGATCCCCTCGGGGGCCCCGCCGCCGAGCTGGAGCAGGCGGACGGCCGCGCCCGGCGAGCGGCGGGCGAACTCACGGGCCTCGAACACGAGCGCGCTGCCGCTCGCGTACTGCTCCCAGCACCCGCGGTTGCCGCAGCCGCACAGCCGGCCCTCCGGGACCACGCGGTAGTGACCCGGCTCCCCGGCCATGCCCCAGCGCCCCCGGTACAGCTCGCCGCTCAGCACGATCCCCGCCCCGATGCCGGTCCCGACCGTGATCAGCACCACGTGGCCGTGGCCCCGCCCGGCGCCGAACCTGGCCTCGGCCCACGCGGCCGCGTTCGCGTCGTTCTCCACGATCACCGGCCGGCCCGTCCGCTCCTCCACCGCGCGCGCCACGGGCTCGTGGCGCCAGGCGAGGTTGGGGGCGAACAGGACCGCTGACCGGCTCTCCTCCACGAAGCCGGCCGCGCCGATGCCCACCGCGCCGGCGTCATGCCTGGCCAGCAGCTCCCGCACGGCGTCGCTGATCACGTCGATCGTCTTGGACGCATTGGCAGCCGGGGTGGGGCGCTTGACCATCTCGATGATCGCGCCGTCCTCGTCCACCACGCCCGCCGCGATCTTGGTGCCACCGACGTCCACCCCGATGGTCAGGCTCATGCCGGGATTCCCCCGGCCGGCCGGCCGTCGCGGCCGCGTTGCCCGCTGCCCTCGCCGGCCGGGCCGCCTGCCGCCGTCGCCCCGCCCGCTGCCCTCCCGCCGGCCGGGCCCTCACCCGGCTTCCCGGGCTGCCGGGCGGGCGGCGGGCGGTAGGACAGCACCGCATCGACGCCCGCCAGCGCGTCACGGATCGCGCCGGCCATGACCTCGGTGAGGTCGGAGACCGGCACGCCGGCGTTGCCCTGGCTGGCGCGCGCCCGCGCGATCCGCCGCGCCGCGCGGCACACCGGGCACCAGGCGCACTCCGGCGCCTCGTCCAGGGGCTCGGACGTCGCCACGGCCCAGACGTCCTCACGCTCCCCGCCGGGACCGTGCAGCGCCTTGCGCACCTGGTCGCCCAGCTCGTCGCGCACGCTCCGGGCGCCCTGCCTGACCAGCCACTTCTGCATCTCCCCGACGAGGCCCGCCGCGCGCCGCTCCCACGACTGCCCCGGGCCACCGCCGGCGCGCCCGCCTTCGCCCGGCTCCTCGCTCATCCGCCTCACCATTCCCGTCCATCTGCCGGGTCCCGTCCATCGCCCGGGCCCGGGGCCGCGCCAGCCGCCGCGGCCGCTCACCGCCCGCCGGCGAGGGCCCGCACGCGCGCGCCGAGCCCCCGCAGGGCCGTGTCGGTGATCGTCTTCTCGGCGCGCCGCTTCAGCATCCCCGGCAACGGGACCGAGAGCCCGACGCGCAGCTCGTAGGTCACCCGGGTCGCCCCGTCCTCCTCGGCGAGCAGGTAGCAGCCGGACATCTCGGCGACCATCGCCCCGCGCTCGGCCAGCTCCCAGCGGACCTCGGCGTCATCGTCCCAGGCGTAGGCGAGCACATAGCTGTCCCGGACCGGCCCGGCGTCGATCGTGAACCTGACGCGGTCGGCGCGCCCGTCCGGCCCGGCGCCCAGGACCAGCGCGCCGCGCACCCCGCTCGCCCACCGCGGATACGCGGCGAAGTCGGCGATCACCCCCATGACGACCGGCCTCGGGGCGCCGATCACCGCGGTCGAGCGTGTCCTGTCGGCCATTCTCGGAGCGTACCCGCCGCGCCGTGCTCCGGCGACGCTCACCAGGTGAGGGCCCAGGGCGTGCCGGTCGCCCGGAAGTGACCCACGTTGACGCACCGGGTCGGGCCGATCGCCAGGCTGGCGACCAGCGGCTGGTGGACATGACCGAACAGCAGGTAACGCGGCCTGGTCCGCCTCGCCGCCTCGAGCAGCGCCCGGCTGCCCCGCTCCATCCGCCGGGCGACGGTGTCGAACAGCAGCTCGGGGATGTCAGGGGGGATGTGGGCGCAGAGCACGTCGACCGCCCCGACCGCCTCGACCTTCGCGGCGAACGCGTCGTCGTCGATCTCGTTCGGCGTGCGGTACGGCGAGCGCAGCCCGCCGCCGACGAAGCCGAACGTCAGCCCGCCGATCTCGGCGCGCTCGCCGTCCAGCACCCGGTGGCCGGGGCGCAGGTGGCCCGGCCACAGCCGCGGGATGTCCACGTTGCCGTAGGTCAGGTAGGCAGGCTCGGGCATGGCGCCGAACAGCTCGGCGTACTGGGCCGTGATGGCCGCCTCCATCCGGGCGGCCGGGTCGCCGGGCAGGCCGGCCCACAGGCCGGCGGAGAACTCGCGCGCCTCGTCGAACCGCCGCGCGGTGCGCAGCGCGATCAGGCGGCGGGCCGCTTCGGCGCCGAACAGGTCAGCGAAGATGCCGCGGGAATGGTCGGCGTAATCGACGAACAGCAGCAGGTCGCCCAGGCAGATCAGCGCGTCCGCCCCGTCGCCCGCGCGGCGCAGGGCCGGGCTGTTGCCGTGCACGTCGCTGATCACGTGAACCCGCATCGCCCAACTCTACGAATGCCGGTCCCCAGGGCCGGGCACCCGCGCGTGCGCGACGGGGCCTGCCCGCGATACGTTCCACGGAGAGCCGGCTGCCAGCACGCCGGAACCGACCAGGTGAGGAGGCTCGTTGCGCGAGTTCAGCATTCCCGCCGTGGCCGACGTCCCGGCCGGGGCCAGGCTCACCGACGTCGTCGGCCGCCGGGCCGAGCAGGCTCCGGGGGCGGTCATGCTGCGCCGCCGGCCCGCGTCCGGCGGCGAGTGGTCCGACGTGACCGCCCGGCAGTTCCGCGACCAGGTGCGCGCCCTGGCCAAGGGCATGATCGCGGCGGGGATCGCACCCGGTGACCGGGTCGGCCTGATGGCGCGGACCTGCTATGAGTGGACGCTGGCCGACTACGCGATCTGGGCCGCGGGCGCGGTGACCGTGCCGGTCTACGAGACGTCCTCGGCCGAGCAGATCGAATGGATCCTGTCCGATTCCGGCTGCCGCGCCGTCTTCGCCGAGACCGAGCAGCACGCCGCGGCGATCACCCAGGTCCGGGCCGCGCTGCCCGCCCTGGAGCACGTCTGGCTGTTCGGCGCCCTGGGCGCCCTGGCCGGCCAGGGCACCGAGATCACCGACGAGCAGCTCGACCGCGTCATGGGGGCGACGTCCGCCGACGACCTGGCCACGATCATCTATACCTCGGGCACCACGGGCCGGCCCAAGGGCTGTGAGCTCACCCACCGGAACCTGCTCTCCGGCGCCCGCAATGCCGTCCAGGGCGCGCTGTCGGAGCTGTTCGAGATCCCGGGGACCGGGACGCTGCTGTTCCTGCCGCTCGCGCACTCGTTCGCCAGGATCATCCAGGTCGCCTGCCTGGAGGGCGGCGCCGTGCTGAGCCACTGGCCGGACACCGCGACGATCGCGGCCGGGCTGCCGGAGGCAGCGCCGACCTTCCTGCTCGCGGTGCCCCGCGTGTTCGAGAAGGTCTACAACGCGGCCCAGCAGCAGGCGGCGTCCAGCCCGGTCAAGGCGCGCCTCTTCCGCGCCGCCGCCGAGACCGCGATCGCCTACAGCCGCAGCCTGGACAGGGCGCTCGCCGGGGACGCCGGGGCCGGCCCGGTGCTGCGCGCCCGCCACGCGCTCTTCGACCGGCTGGTCTACTCAAGGCTCCGGGCGGCCGTCGGCGGGAAGGTGCAGTACAGCATCTCCGGCGGCGCGCCGCTGGGCGAGCGCCTCGGCCATTTCTTCCGCGGCGCGGGCCTGGTGGTCCTGGAGGGATACGGCCTCACCGAGACCTCGGCCGCCGCGTTCGTCAACCGGCCCGGGCGCAACAAGATCGGGACGGTCGGCCTGCCGCTGCCGGGCGTCAGCGTGCGGATCGCCGACGACGGGGAGATCCTCATCGCCGGGCCGGTGGTCTTCCGCGGCTACTGGCGCAACGAGGAGGCCACCGCCGAGGCATTCGAGGATGGCGGCTGGCTGCGCACCGGGGACATCGGGAACCTGGACGAGGAGGGATTCCTCCGGGTCACCGGCCGGAAGAAGGAGCTCATCGTGACGGCCGGGGGCAAGAACGTCGCCCCGGCGGTGCTGGAGGACAGGCTGAGGGCGCATCCGCTGATCAGCCAGTGCATGGTGGTCGGCGACAACCGGCCGTTCATCGGCGTCCTGATCACCCTGGACGCCGAGGCGCTGGAGTTCTGGAAGGCCCAGCACGGCAAGCCCGCCGCCGCGACGGCCGCCGACCTGGCCGCCGACCCCGACCTGCTCGCCGAGCTCCAGGCCGCGGTGGACGACGCGAACCTGGCGGTCTCCCGCGCCGAGTCCATCCGCAGGTTCCGGGTGCTGGGCTCGGACTTCACCGAGGCGAGCGGGCAACTGACGCCATCGCTCAAGGTCCGCAGGAGCGTGGTGGCGAAGGACTTCGCGGCCGAGATCGACGCGCTGTACGCCTGACCGCCGGGGCGGCCGGCCCCCGGGGGATCAGCCGGACAGGATCTCGGCGAAGCGGCGCGCGACCAGCTCCTGGCGCCATTCCCGCTCCACCCAGGCAAGGCCCTTCTCCCCCATGGACGCCGCCTGCTGCGGGTCGCGCAGCAGGCCGACCAGGCGCCCGGCGAGCCCGGCCACATCCCGGCCGCTGACCACGTAGCCGGTCTCGCCGGGCACCACGGCGTCCGGGGCGCCGCCCGAGTCGCCGGCGATGACTGGCAGGCCCGTCGCGGACGCCTCCAGGTAGACGATGCCCAGGCCCTCGACGTCCAGCCCCGCGCGCCGGGTGCGGCAGGGCATGGCGAAGACCGTGCCCGCGTCGTAGTAGCCGGGCAGGTCCGCCCAGGGGACCGGCCCGGCGAAGATGACCGAGCCGGCCACCCGGTGACGGCGGGCCAGCCGGGCAAGCGCGCGCCGCCGGGGGCCGTCGCCGACCAGCAGGAGCAGGGGGCTGGCCCCGCCACCGGCCGCGCCGGCGCCGTCCGCCCTGCCGTCAGCCGCCCTGCCGTCAGCCGCCCGGGCGCCATGCGGGGGAGCGGGCCCGCCCAGCGTGGCGAGCACCCGCGGCCAGGCGCGGATCAGCGTGTCCTGGCCCTTGCGCCGGACCAGGCGCGAGACGCACACCACGACCGGCGCCTGCGGTGGTATGCCCAGCCGCGCCCGGACCGCCGCCCCGCCCGCCCCGGGCCGGAACGCCCGGGTGTCCACCCCCGGGGCGAGCCGGGCCATCCGGGCCGCCGCGGCCGGCGACAGCGCCCTGGCCAGCCTGACCCGCACGTACTCCCCGAGGTAGGTGACGACATCGACGCCGTCGCCGATCCGGCGGAGCACCGCCCGGGCGCCGGGCAGCACGGCCCAGCCCGCCTCATGCCCGTGGGTGAGCGCCACGATCCGCCGGGCCCCCGCCCGCCGCAGCCCGGGCGCCAGCAGCCCGAGGGGCGCGGCCGCCCCGAAGACGACCGTGTCAGCGCCGTGCTCGGCCATGATGGCCCGCGCCCGCCGCGCCACCGCCGGCGTCGGCAGCATCAGCGAGGTCGGATGCCGGATCACTGGGAATGGCTGGAGCGCGTCGAAGCCCGCTGCGCCCGGCCAGGCGGGAGCGTAGACCACCACCGCCCCGGCCGGCAGGCCGGCCGCCAGCGAGTGCACGAACGACTGGATCCCGCCGGCGCGCGGCGGGAAGTCATTGGTGATGATCAGGACCTTGCCCATCGCCTCTCCCGCGCCCGGCGGCCGGGCCGCCGTCTGACCGATGCTAGCCCGGGCCCGCAAGGATCATTCCCCGCCAGGAAGGCACGCAATGATCCCCGGCGGGATCGCGGGCAGGCCCTGACCCGTGCCAGGCCACCCGGCTCGCGGCCGACCGGCGCAGGGCCGGCCGGCGCGGCGGCGGGGCCTGGCGGGCGGCCAGCTACGGGCGGACCGCGCCGTCCAGGTTCTGCAGGTACCAGCCGGCCAGCGCGATCTTCTCGACGTACTGGCCGGGCACCGGCGCGTCGATCAGGTAGCCGCCGCCGACGTACATGCCGACGTGCGAGTTGCCGGCGAAGCCGAGGATGTCGCCGGGCTGCAGGTAACGCTCGGTGAACGCCCCCGAGGACGTGTGCAGCGGCACCGCCGGCAGGGAGCTCATCTGATCCCAGCTCACCCTCGGGATCTGCACCCCGGCGTGCGCCCAGGCCGCCATCATCAGGCCGGAGCAGTCGTAGCCGGCGCTGCACGGGCCGGTCCCCCCGTAGACGTAGGGGCAGCCGACCTGGGAGTAGGCGAAGGCCACCGCCTTCTCGGCCTGCGTGCGCGTCGGGCCGTGGTACGTGCCGCCTCCTGTGCCGCCGCCCGGGACCAGGCCGCTGCGCTGCGGCGGGGTCAGCTGCGCGAGCAGCGCCTTCTGCTTGGCCTGCAGCGCCCGCAGGACGGCGAGCCGCTTGCCCAGTGCGCGCCTGACCTGAGCGATGCCCGCCCGCTCCCGGCGCGCGGCCTGCTGGGCGCTCAGCAGCTGGCGGCTCGCCGCCAGGTACCGGCGGATCTGGGCGCCGTTGACGTCGGACAGCTCCGTCAGGATCGATGCCTGGCCGAGGACCCGCTGCGGCGAGGCCGTGGTCAGCAGCACCACCGTCAGGTCGACGCTGCCCTGCTCGTAGGCCACGATCGCGATCCGGCTGACCTGGCTCTGCAGGGCCCGGAACTCGGCGCTGAACTGCGCGGTCTCCCGGTTCAGGAGCTTCAGGCGCTGGGTGGCCTCGGCTAGCTGGGACAGCACCTGGTCATACTGCTGGCCGAGCCTGCCCGCCCGCGCGTTGAGCTCGGCGAGCTTGCGCTGCACCTGGGCGATCGTGGGGGCGGGCGCCCCGCTCGCCGGGCCGGCCGGGCTCGCCAGCGCGACCGAGCCGGCCACCGCCGCGAGCATGCCCAGCCGCCGCCACGCGCCCGGCAGCCGCCGCGTACCCGGCCGCCGGCCGCCCATGCGAGGACCGCCAGCGCTGCGATCCGACCGCGGCGTATGCACGAGCCAGGCACGCTCCTTCGTCCCCCCGCTGCCGGGACCCCGCGGGCGTCGGACGGCGGGCCGGCCTGCGTGGCCGGCTGCCGCCGCGCCGACGCGGCTGCCAGGCGACCGGCCCGGGACACGAGACTATTGACGACGGCCGGCGCATTCAACCACTTCGCGCACTCTGGGCTCACCGTGATCGGGCGCGACTGTCGGCGCAGGCGCCTAGCGTGGTCTGCCGTGAAGGATCCGCTCCGGCGCCGCGTGCCGCTGGCCGCCGCCCCGCCCGGGCTCCGGCCGCGGGCCCTGCGCCTCCAGGGCCGCCGGCCGCACCGCCGCCTCGCCCGTGCGCTGCCAGGGCGTGCCGTGCTGCTCGACCGCGCCGGCCTGGGCCGGGCGCTGCGGGACGGCGGGCAGGTCGTCGCCGTGGACGTGGAGACCACCGGCTGGCTGGCCGAGGCCGGGCGGATCACCGAGATCGGCGCCGTGCGGCTGCGCCCGGCCGGGCCGCCCGTCGAGTTCTCCTCGCTCGTCAACCCCGGCGTGCCGATACCACCGCACATCACCGCCCTGACCGGGATCACCGACGCGATGGTCCGCGGGGCGCCCACGATCAGGGAGGTGCTTCCCTCGTTCCTCGCCTTCGCCGACGGCGCCATCCTCGCCGCTCACAACGCGCCCTTCGACATCGCGTTCCTCGCCGCCGCCTGCGAGGCGTGCGGCATCGCCTGGCCGCGGTGGCCCGTCGTGGACACCGCTGTGCTCTCGCGCCTGCTGCTGCGCCCGGGGCAGGTGCCCGATCACAAGCTGGCGACGCTGGCCGAGTACTTCTCCGCGCCCGCCGGCCCGCGCCACCGTGCGCTCGCCGACGCCAGGGCGACCGTGAGCGTGCTGGCGGGCCTGCTCGAGCTGCCGGCCACCGAGCCGGCCAGGTTCCGCTGGAGGCCGGGCGGGCCTGCGGCGCGGGCCCGGCTCCGGCTACGATGACGCCGCAGCCGGAGCGCGGGCTCCGGGCACAGGAGGCGGCTATGGTCACGGCGATCGTGCTGATCAAGGCCGATGTGGCGCGCATCCCCGAGACCGCCGAGGCCATCGCCCAGATCGAGCAGGTGAGCGAGGTCTACTCGGTCACCGGCGAGTTCGACCTGGTCGCGATGGTCCGGGTGCGCGAGCACGACGAGCTCGGCGACGTCATCCCCGGCCGGCTGAACCGGATCCCGGGCGTGACCCACACCGAGACGCACATCGCGTTCCGCGCCTACTCGCGGCACGACCTGGAGGCGGCGTTCGCGCTCGGCTACCCCGAGACCGCCTGAGCGCCCGCCCCGGACCGCCGGAGCGGTGAACGGCCCCCGCCGCGGCCTCGCCCGCCCGGCCGGAGGCCAGCCGCCGGCCGCTCAGCCGGAGGCCAGCCGCGCGCTCGCCCGCCCGGCCGGAGGCCAGCCGCCGGCCGCTCAGCCGGAGGCCAGCCGCGCGCTCGCCCGCGCCCAGCGGTCCAGCAGGGCGGCGGCCCGCCCGGAGTCCACCGCGTCGGCCGCGCGGGCATACCCGTCGGCCAGCGCCTCCGCCAGCCGCCCGGCGCCGGGCACGCCGGCCTGAGCCGCCAGCGCGGCGGCGGCGTTGAGCAGCACCGTCTCGCGCACCGGCCCCGGCTCGCCCGCCAGCACCGACCGGGCGACGGCGGCGTTGCGCGCCGGGTCGCCGCCGCGCAGGTCACCGGGCTCGCAGCGGGGGATGCCGATGCCGGCGGGGTCGAACCTGGCCTGCTCCACCGACCCCTGCCAGACCACCCAGACCGTGGACGGGCCCGTCGTGGTCAGCTCGTCGAGGCCGTCGTCGCCGTGGAAGACCAGCGCCGAACAGCCCCGCCCGGCCAGCACCCCGGCCAGCACCGGCCCCATCCGGGGGTCGGCGACGCCCACCGCCTGCGCCTGCGGCCGCGCCGGGTTGGCGACCGGGCCGAGGAAGTTGAAGACCGTGGGAACGCCCAGCTCCCGGCGCGGAGCGGCGGTGTGCCGCAGCGCCGGGTGGTACAGCGGGGCGAACAGGAACACCACGCCGGTCTCCTGCATCAGCTTCTCGGTCTGGGCCGGGGCCAGGTCGATCACCACGCCCAGCGCCTCCAGGACGTCGGCCGCCCCGCAGGCCGACGAGGCGGCCCGGTTGCCGTGCTTGGCCATCCGGGCGCCGGCGGCGGCGGCCACGATCGAGCCCATCGTGGAGATGTTCACCGTGCGCGCCCGGTCGCCCCCGGTGCCGACCAGATCGGTCAGCGGCCCGGGAATCGACAGCGGCGTGGCGTGGCCGAGCATCGCCGAGGCGAGCCCCTCCACCTCGGCGGCGGTCTCGCCCTTCATCCGCAGCGTGACCCCGAACGCCGCGATCTGCGCGGGCGTGGCAGCCCCGGTCATGATCTCGTTCATCGCCCACGCGGCGGCGTCGGCGGGCAGCGACTCGCCGCGCACCAGCGCGCCGATCAGCGCGGGCCAGGAGTAGGGGGAGTTCATCAGGGCTCCTTCACTGCGGTCACCGGTTCACTGCGGTCACCGGCCCGCCGCGGTCAGGCGAAGGCGGGCGGGGCCCCGGCCGCCGCCCGGCGGCGCATGAGCCCGGCCAGCTCGCCAGCCAGCGCCGCCGGGTCGATCGGGTGGGAGACCACCGCGTCCGCGCCCGACCACGTCGCCAGCCAGCCGTCATCTGCCCTGCCGATCACCAGCAGCACCGGCGGGCAGTCGAACACCTCGTCCTTGGCCTGACGGCACACCCCCATGCCGCCGGCCGGCTGGGCCTCGCCGTCCAGCACCATGACGTCCGCGCCCCCCGCGTCGAGCAGCCGGATCAGGGCGGGATGGGTCGCGACCTCGATGATCTCGGCCTCCGGCACGTCGGGCGCGGGGCGCTTGCCGATCGCGAACCGGATCCTGGCGCGGGTGTCGGCGTCATGGCTGTACACGACAACTTTCATGCCTGGATGCTACCGGCGGGCAGCGCCGCCGGCCCGCCCGCCGGCCCGCCTGGCCGGGCCGGCGGATCAGGGGGTCGTGGCGCGTTCCCCTACTGGGTGTCGTAATAATGGGCGCGTGACGACAGCAACGAGCGCGCCCGTCGTGCCGCGCACCCCCGCCAGCCGGCCCAACCTGGTCAGCGTCGGGACGATCGTCTGGTTGTCCTCGGAGCTGATGTTCTTCGCGGCTCTGTTCGCCATGTACTTCACGATCAAGTCGGTGGACACCGGCCGCCACATGCCCTGGCCGGGGGCGACGCTGAACTACCCGCTCGCCACCACGAACACGATCGTGCTGATCCTGTCGAGCGTGACCTGCCAGATGGGCGTGTTCGCGGTCGAGCGGGGCCAGGTCAGGCGGCAGGGGCCGTGGTTCACCCCGTGGACGCCGCGGCACGGGTGGGCGAACTGGGGCCTGCGCGAGTGGTACGTGCTGTCGTTCCTCATGGGCGCGTACTTCATAGGAGGGCAGGGGTACGAGTACCTCGACCTGATCATCAAGCAGCACCTGACGCTGTCGTCGAGCAACTACGGATCGGTCTTCTTCCTCACCACCGGATTCCACGGCCTGCACGTGACCGGCGGCCTGATCGCGTTCCTGTTCCTGCTCGGCCGCACGTTCGCGGCCAAGCGCCTCACCCACGAGCTGCAGACCAGCGCGATCGTGGTGTCGTACTACTGGCACTTCGTCGACGTCGTGTGGATCGGCCTGTTCACCACCATCTACCTGCTCCCGCTGACCGGAAAGTAGCGACAGCCGTGCCCTCGATCTCCCTCAGGCGCCGCCGGCCCGCGGCCGGCTACGCCGTCATCGCGCTCGGCCTGCTCACCGTGGGCACGGCCTACGCCGCCATCACCAGCGCGGCCGCCGCCTCGGCCTCGGCGCCCGGCATCACGAGCCAGAACCAGCTCGCCGAGGGCCGGGCGATCTTCCTGCAGGAATGCGCGACGTGCCACGGCCTGTACGCGCAGGGCACCCCGGGGGTGGCGCCCAGCCTGATCGGGGTCGGCTCGGCCGCGGTCGACTTCCAGGTGAGCACCGGCCGGATGCCCGCCCGGGAGCCGGCCGCGGAGATGCCGCGCAAGCCGGTCCAGCTCACCACCCGGCAGATCCACGCCCTGGCCGCCTACATCGCCTCGCTCGGCGGCGGCCCGGCGATCCCCACCGCCGGCCAGGTCAGCATCGCCGGCGCGAACCCCGGCCTCGGCCAGCAGCTGTTCGTCACCGACTGCGCGCAGTGCCACAACTTCGTCGGCGCCGGCGGCGCGCTGACCTACGGCAAGTACGCCCCGGCGCTGACCGCGTCCACTCCCACCCAGATCTACGAGGCGATGCTGACCGGCCCGGAGGCGATGCCGGTCTTCAACAACACGACGATCACCCCGCAGCAGAAGCGCGACATCATCGCGTACATCGTGGAGACCAGGCAGGAGCCGAACCCGGGCGGGTTCAGCCTGGGCCGGGTCGGCCCGGTCACCGAGGGCCTGGTCGCCTTCCTCGGCCTCCTGCTGTTCATGGTGTTCGCGGCCCTGTGGATCACCGCCAAGCACGGGAAGGCCCATGAGTGACTCACCCGCCGGCCACGGGCCGGGCGACATCGACGAGAACGGCCGCCCCGCCGGCGACGGACCCGCCGGCGACGGCGAGGCGCCGGGCGCCCCGCGCCGGCTGATCGGCACTCCCCCGCCGGCGAAGGCGCACGCCCTGCTCGCCGGGGAGCCGCCCGGCCGCCCTCCCGCCGCGCGCGAGCTCCCCGCCGACCCGCCGGACCCGGCGAAGGCCAAGCGGGCCGAGCGGGTCGTCGCAGCGTGCTTCCTGATCGCGATGCTCGCCGGGATCGCGTTCATCGCGTGCTACGTGATCTTCACCGGGAGCACGCTCACCGACGTCCAGCACTCCAACCTCGCGCTGGGGCTGAGCATGGCGCTCACGTTCCTCGGCCTGGCGGTGGGGGCGACGATCTGGGTCCGCCGGATCATGCCGCCGGTCGAGCTGACCGAGCAGCGCAAGCCGATGCGGTCGGCCGACGAGGACCGCGCGGCCTTCGCCGAGACCTTCGACGAGGGCGCGCAGGCCAGCCAGTTCGTCAAGCGGCCGCTGCTGCGCCGCACCCTCATCGCGGCGTCCATCCCTGCCGCGATCGCGCCGGTCATGCTGCTGCGCGACCTCGGGCCGCTGCCTGGCACCAGCCTGGATCACACGGTCTGGCGGCGCGGGCTGCGGCTGCTCGCCTACGGCGCCAACACTCCGATCAGGCCCGGCGACTTCAGCTCGCCCGGCGGGATGATCACCGTGGTGCCCGACGGCTACCAGGACGACTTCAACGCGCTCGCCAAGGCGGCGTGCATCATCATCAAGTTCGCCCCCGGGCAGATCGTGTACACCAGCCAGCCGCACCCGGTGCCCGGCCACGTGGTGGAGAACTGGACGGTCGACAACATCGTCTGCTACAGCAAGATCTGCACCCACGTCGGCTGCCCCGCCGCCCTGTACGAGCAGACCACCCACCACATCCTGTGCCCCTGCCACCAGTCGACGTTCGACGCCGCGCGCGGCGCCGAGGTGATCTTCGGCCCGGCCACCCGGCCGCTCCCCCAGCTGCCGATGACCGTCGACTCGCAGGGCTACCTCGTGGCGCGGAGCGACTTCACCGAGCCCGTCGGGCCCAGCTTCTGGGAGCGGTCATGAGCACTCGCAGCGCCCTCGGCGGGGTCGGCGGCTACCTGGACGACCGGTTCCGCGGCGCCAAGGGGATCCGGTCGTTCTTCCGCAAGATCTTCCCCGACCACTGGTCGTTCCTGCTGGGCGAGATCGCGCTCTACTCGTTCATCATCCTGCTGCTCACCGGGACCTTCCTGACCCTGTGGTTCAAGCCGAGCATGACCGAGGTCGTCTACCACGGCAGCTACGTCAAGCTCGACGGCGTCCGGATGAGCGAGGCCTACGCCTCGACGCTGAACATCAGCTTCGACGTGCGCGGCGGGCTGCTGATGCGGCAGATCCACCACTGGGCGGCCGACCTGTTCGTGGCCGCGATCATGGCGCACATGCTCCGGATCTTCTTCACCGGCGCGTACCGCAAGCCCCGCGAGATCAACTGGCTGATCGGGATCGTGCTGTTCACCCTCAGCCTGTTCGAAGGGCTCTTCGGCTACTCGCTCCCCGACGACCTGCTGTCCGGCGCGGGCCTGCGGATCACCCAGGGCGTGCTCCAGTCGATCCCGATCGTCGGGACCTACTTGTCGTTCTTCCTGTTCGGCGGGCAGTACCCGGGGAACGACATCATCCCGCGGCTGTACATCCTGCACGTGCTGGTGATCCCCGGCCTGTTCATGGCGCTGATCGGGGCGCACCTGTTCATCATGTTCCACCAGAAGCACACGCAGATGCCCGGCAAGGGCCGCACCGACGCGAACGTGGTCGGCGCCCCGATGTACCCGTACTTCATGGCCAAGACCGGCGCGTTCTTCCTGTTCACCTTCGCCGCCCTGGCGCTCGCGGCCACCTTCGCGCAGATCAACCCGATCTGGCTGTACGGGCCGTACAACCCGATCGCGATCTCGGCCGGCTCGCAGCCCGACTTCTACATGGGCTTCCTCGAGGGGTCGCTGAGGATCATGCCAGCGTGGCAGTGGGTGGTCGCCGGGCACACGTTCGCGCTCAACGTGTTCATCCCCGCGTTCGTGCCGCTCGGCATCGTGATGACCGGCGCCGCGCTGTGGCCGTTCCTGGAGCAGTGGATCACCGGGGACAGGCGCGAGCACCACGTGAACGACCGGCCCCGCAACGCGCCGACCAGGACCGCCCTCGGCATGGCCATGGTCTCGTTCTACGGCGTGCTCTGGGCCGAGGGCTCGAACGACGTGATCGCGGACCACTTCGACATCGCGCTCTACACGGTCACCGAGATCGCCCGGGTCGCCGTGTTCGTCGTCCCGATCCTCACCTACATCATCACCAAGCGGATCTGCCTTGGCCTGCAGCGCAAGGACCGGCACCTGCTCGAGCACGGCGTGGAGACCGGCATCATCCGGCAGCTGCCGACCGGGGAGTTCATCGAGGAGACCCGGCCGGTCTCCGAGGAGATGCGGGCCAAGCTGGTGCTGCCCGCGCCGCCGCCCGCGCTGCCGGGCGGCGGGCACGCGCCCGACGAGGACGTGCCCCCGCCGAAGATGCGCGGCGGCATGGGCCGGGTGAGGGCCAGGCTGAACAAGATCGTGACCGAGCAGGTCCCGGCCGGGACGCACGGCAACGGGCACGGCGCGGAGGGCGACGGGGCGCCGGCCCGCGCCGCCATCGGCGCCGGGCCGCACGGCGCCGGCCAGGCCGAGGCAGGTGACAGCCCGCAGCACGGCACGCCATCGGCGTGAGCAGGGACCGGGCCCCCGTCAGCAGGGACCGCGCCCCCGTCAGCAGGGACCGCGCCCCCGTCAGCAGGGACCGCGCCCCCGTCAGCAGGGACCGCGCCCCCGTCAGCAGGGCCGGACCTGGTCCGACCGGCCCGGGGCCGGCGCCCGGTGCCCGGGCATCGCGGCGGGCCGGAGGCGCGTGGTTCGCCTCGCCTCCGGCCCGCCGCGGGTTGCCCGCCTGCTAGCCGCTGACGTCGCCGGGCTCAGCCCAGGCAGCCGGGCACCGAGCTGGGCGGCGCGCAGTTGTCCGGGATGTTCCCCGCGATGATGCTCACGATCGCCACCGCGTTGCCGCCGTTGTAGATCCCGCCGCCATCACCGGCCCGGTTGGAGCTGATGATGGAGTTGCGCAGCAGGACGTCCCCGTCGTTGTAGATCGCCCCGCCGTCGCCGAGGGCCACGTTCTGGCCGATCACCGAGCCGCGCACCGCGGTGTCGCCGTCGCTCCAGATGGCGCCGCCGTCGCCGTCGGCGACGTTCAGGAGCAGCTTCGAGGTCATCACCAGCAGGTATCCCCCGCTGTTGTCGATCGCTCCTCCGCTGGTCGCCTCGTCGCCGGCGAGGTAGTCGCTGACCAGCTCGACCACGCCGCCGGTGAGCGACCAGGCCCTCGTGCCCGGGGACAGCCGGGCACCGCGGGCCGACCCGAGCGTGCCCGCCACGTCGGTCCCCTGTGCGATCGCGACCGCCCCGCCTTCCGGTGCCGAGTCGTGGGCCAGCACGCTGTGCTCGACCTCCACCGAGTTGGGCTGCCCGGAGTCACCGGAGGTGGTCGTCGTCGGCTGGATTCCCGGCATCAGCTCGATGCCGCCACCCGGTCCGTTCGACGTGCAGCCGGTGATCCAGCCGCCCCTGACCGTGGCGGAGCCGCCGGCTATGACCGCAACGCCGCCCCCGCCCTGCGTCGCCTGGCAGTCCCGGACCGGGCTGCCCGTGAGCGCGAGGCTGCCGCCGTCGGCCAGGTAGCACCCCCCGACCGTGGAGACGGCACCGTCTCGGACCGTGACGCCGGCGACGGTGAGCGAGCCGCCCCGGTCCACCTCCAGGATCCGGAACTCCGGGGCAGTGCTGTCCCGTTCGATCACGCTGAACGCGCCCCGGATGGTCACGTCACCGGTGATGACCGGCAGTCCATTGCCGCCGAATACGCCCGTGTTATTGGCGCTGGTCAGGGTGTAGACGCACCCCGCCGCCAGCTCGACGATCGCCGGGGAGTTACTGTTGGCATCGGTGATCGCCTTGATGAGGTCATTGACCCGCGTGGCCTGGTTCGGGTCGCACCCGACCGGATAGACGTTCTGTATCGGCAGGCTGTCCCGCACGGGCTGCGCGCTGGCGAGCGCCGGAGAGCCGGCCAGAAGGCCGGCGACGCCCAGGATCCCGAGAAGGCCGCCGCATCTTCGCATGCGCATGTCCGATCCCCCCTGTGCCGTTCGATGACATCGCGCGGAGCGAATGCCGCACCTGCGCCCCCATGCCAGCGGCACCCCCGGGTTGCCCGTCACTCCGCGCAGTCAGATTGTCTCTCACCGCGAGCGCCGGCGTGCGCCATACAGCGGCATGTCGGCCGCGTGAAACGCCGTGGCCCCGCCAGGGCACGGCCGACGGGCATGAGGCGGCCGGGCGATGGGCTCGTTCAGTGGGCGTAATGGCCGCGGTAGTACTCGAAGACGAAGCCGATCACGCTGAGCACCACCGCGAGCAGGCCGATCAGGAACAGCCACCAGCCGATCGCCGCGCCCAGCGCCGCCAGGCCGGCGGCGAGGCCGACGAAGAGCGGCCACCAGCTGTGCGGGCTGAAGAAGCCCAGCTCGCCGGTGTTCTGCTCGATCTCCCCGGCCGGGTCGTCCTCCGGCCGCCGGTCCAGCCGCCGGCCGGTGAACAGGACGTAGAAGCCGGTCAGGAACGCCAGCCCGACGGCCAGCGCCAGGGCCGTGCCGCCGGTCGGATCGTGCGCCAGGCTCCAGTAGACCGCGTCGGCCGCGCCGAAGAAGACGGCGCATCCCAGGAAGAGCCAGCCCTCGACCCTCATGCCGCCACCCCAGCCTTCGTCACGTCGTCCATCGCCGAGCCGGTCCCGCCCTGGTTCGCGGGGCTCAATGCCCCGCCCCGAGCGCCTCGCGGCGCTCGGCCGGATCCCGCCCGGCCCGCACGGTCGGGTGATGCACGTCGAACGCCGGCCGCTCGGACCGGATGCGCGGGATCGAGACGAAGTTGTGCCGCGGCGGCGGGCAGGACGTCGCCCACTCCAGGGAGTTCCCGTATCCCCACGGATCGTCGCTGGTGACCCGCTCGCCGTGCTTCCAGGTCTTGTACACGTTGTAGAGGAAGACGAACGTGGACGCGCCGAGGATGAACGAGCCGATCGAGGAGATCTGGTTCAGCGTGGTCGCGAGCGGCGGCAGGAACGGGTAGTTGGCGATCCGGCGCGGCATCCCCATCACGCCCAGCCAGTGCTGGACGAGGAACGTCATGTTGAACCCGATGAAGACCAGCCAGAAGTGCCACTTGCCCAGCCGCTCGTCGAGCATCTTGCCGGTCCACTTCGGCCACCAGAAGTAGAACCCCCCGAACATGCAGAACACCACGGTGCCGAACAGCACGTAGTGGAAGTGCGCCACCACGAAGTAAGTGCCGTTGACCGCGAAGTCCAGCGGGGCGAGGCCAGGATGATCCCGGTGAGCCCGCCGAACAGGAACACGACCATGAAGCCGAGGACGAAGATCATCGGCGTCTCGAACGTGATCTGGCCGCGCCAGATCGTGCCGAGCCAGTTGAAGAACTTCACCCCGGTCGGGACCGCGATGAGGAAGGTCATGAACGAGAAGAACGGCAGCAGCACGGCGCCGGTGGTGAACATGTGGTGCGCCCACACGGTCATGGACAGGCCCGCGATCGCGATCGTCGCGGCCACCAGGCCCTTGTAGCCGAACAGCGGCTTGCGGCTGAACACCGGCAGGATCTCGGTGGCCACGCCGAAGAACGGCAGGGCGAGGATGTACACCTCGGGATGGCCGAAGAACCAGAACAGGTGCTGCCACAGGATCGCGCCGTTGCTGTTCGCGGTGAAGACCTGGGCGCCGAACTTCCGGTCGATCTCGAGCACCAGCAGGGCGGCGGCGAGCACCGGGAACGCCAGCAGCGCCAGGATCGAGGTGAGCAGCACGTTCCAGGTGAAGATCGGCATGCGGAACATCGTCATGCCGGGCGCCCGCATGCAGAAGATGGTGGTGACGAAGTTGACGCCGCCGAGGATCGTGCCGAGCCCGCCCAGCGTCAGGCCCATGATCCACATGTCGGCGCCGACGCCGGGCGAGTACACCTGGCTGGTCAGCGGCGAGTACGCGTACCAGCCGAACGCCGCCGAGCCGCCCGGCGTCAGGAAGCTGAACAGCACGATCAGCCCGCCGAACAGGAAGAAGTAGTAGCTGAGCAGGTTCAGCCGGGGGAAGGCGACGTCCGGCGCGCCGATCTGCAGCGGCATGATCTCGTTCGCGAAGCCGACGAACAGCGGCGTGGCGAACAGCAGCAGCATGATCGTGCCGTGCATGGTGAACAGCTCGTTGTACTGCTCGTCGGAGACCAGGTGCAGGTCAGGCCCGAGGAGCTGGGCCCGGATGATCATCGCCATCAGGCCGCCGACGAGGAAGAAGCCGAACGACGTGATCAGGTACAGGTGGCCGATGATCTTGTGGTCGGTGGAGGAGAGCCAGTCCGCGAGCACCGACCCCTTCCGGTAGGGGCGCGGCGCGGCGAGCGGCGTCTGCAGGTCGGTGCTGGTCGCGGTCACTGGGCACCCCCGGAGGCGTTCTGCTGCGACTGCTGCTGGCGGATCCACTGGCGGAACTGGGCGGGAGTCACGATCTTGAGCGTGAACAGCATGCGGCTGTGGTAGACGCCGCACAGCTCGGCGCAGCGGCCGATGAACGTCCCCGTCCTGATCGGCGTGATCGTGAACCGGTTCGGGAAGCCGGGGACCGCCTGGCGCTTGAACTCGAAGGCGGCGACCCAGAACGAGTGGACCACGTCCGGCGAGGTCAGGTTGAACCGCACGGTCTGGTTCACCGGGATCTCCAGCAGCGGCAGGCGGCTGGCCGGCTCGCCCGGCACCCACATCTGGCCGACCTCGGTGACCATCCGGTACGGCGCCTTCGGGTTGCTGAGCGCGTACTGCGGGTACCGGAACTGCCAGGTCCACTGCTCGGCGATCACATCGACGACCACGTCGGGGTGGGCCGGGTTGCGGGTGATGTAGCTCTCGTCCCGGGCGGTGAAGTAGAACATCACCCCGATCATGATGAACGGCAGGACCGTGTACAGGATCTCGATCGGCAGGTTGTACCGGACCTGCCTGGGCAGCTCGTCGCCGCGCTTGCGGTGGAAGATGATCGCCCACAAGATCCCGCCCCAGACGACGAACCCGACGCAGAAGGCGGCGATCCACGAGCCCTGCCACATCGACAGGGTGACCTGCCCCTGCCTGCTCGCCGGCAGCGGCATGCCGAGGCGGGTGAGGTCGGTCGACTGGCATCCCGTCGTCACCAGGGCCAGCCCGAGCAGGACCGCGGCGCTCGGCACCCAGCGCCGGAGCCGGCGCGTTCTCCCTTCCCTGCGGGGGGCGGTGGTGGGACTCACAGGCTGCCTTCCCGGTGTGGCCATCCTCCAGGGCGCGCCCTGGGCGACCGCGTGGCCCGGCGGGCGCGGCCGCTGTCCTACAGGCTGTCGTGCACACAGTACAACGCCCGGGGCGCCGCGCACGGGGGGCCCCCGCCGGATCGGCCCGCGCCGGGCGGCCTGCGCCGGCCGATTCCGGGGGCCGCCGCCCGGCTCCGCCCGGCGGCGGCCGTAGGGTCGTGGGCGTGGTGTACTTCGATGCCGCGTCGGCCGAGCCGATGGTGCCGGAGGCCGCCCGGGCGCTGCTCGCCGGGCTTGAGGACGGCTGGGCGGACCCGGTCCGGCTGCACCGCGAGGGACGGCGCGCCAGGCTCCTGCTCGACCAGGCCCGCGAGCGCGTCGCGGCCGTGCTCTCCTGCCGGGCCGATGAGGTCACCTTCACCGCCTCCGGCACCGAGGCGGTCCACCTGGGCGTGCTCGGCGTCGTCGAGGCCCGCCGGTCGGCGGCCCGCGGAGCCGGGCACGTCGTCGTCAGCGCCGTCGAGCACTCCAGCGTGCTGAACGCGGGCGCCCACGCCGAGCGGGGCGGAACGGCGGTGACGGTCGCCGGGGTCGGGGCGGATGGCCGGGTGGACATGGCCGCGTTCGCCGCTGCGCTCCGCCGCGAGCGGACCGTGCTCGCCTGCCTCCAGTCGGTCAACCAGGAGGTCGGGACCGTCCAGCCGGTGGAGGAGATCGCCGCCGAGTGCGAGGCCGCGGGGGTGCCGCTGCTCGTCGACGCCGCCGCCTCCGCCGGGCGGATGGCCTTGCCGGGCGGCTGGTCGCTGCTGGCGGCCAGCGGCCACAAGTGGGGCGGCCCGCCGGGAGTAGGCGTGCTGGCGATCCGCAGGCGGGTCAGGTGGCGGTCCCCGCTGCCCGCCGACGAGTGGCCGGCGCAGTCCGCGCCCGGGTTCCCGAACCTGCCCGCGATCATGGGTGCCGCGGCGGCGCTCGAGGCGTTCGACGCAGGGCGCGACGCCGCGGACGCCGCGCTCCGGCGGCTGACCAGCCAGATCAGGGAGAGACTGCCGAAGATCGTGCCCGACGTCGTGGTGCACGGGGACCCGGTGCTGCGCGCGCCCCACATCGTCGCGTTCTCCTGCCTGTACCTCGACGGCGAGGCGCTGGTGACCGAGCTGGACAAGGCCGGGTTCTCGGTCTCCTCGGGCAGCGCCTGCGCGTCCGAGACCGGGCAGCCCAGTCACGTCCTCGCGGCGATGGGCGCGGTCACCCACGGGAACGTGCGGGTCTCGCTGCCGCGCGGCACGGCGCAGGAGTCGGTGACGGCGTTCCTGGCCGCGCTTCCCGGGATCGTCGGCCGGCTGCGCGAGGCCATGGGCCAGCCGGCCGCCGGAGGCCGGCGGTGAGCCCGCGCCGGCGGGGGACCCGGGCCGCCGCCCAGGAGGCCGGCGGCGCCGGGCCGGCCCCCGAGGCGGCGCCCCGGCCGCCGCAGGCGCCGTCGCACGCGGGGCGGCCCGAGCCCGAGCCGCCCGCGGCGCGCATCGACGCGCTCGGCAGGAAGTGCCCGCTCCCGATCATCATGCTGGCCGGCCAGATCGGGTCGGTGCCGGTCGGCGGGCTGATCCAGGTGCTCGCCGACGACCCGGCGGCGCGCACCGACGTCCCGGCCTGGTGCGGCCTGAAGGCGCACCAGCTCGTCGCGGTGACCGAGCTGGCCCCGCGCCCCGGATGGGCCTTCCTGGTGCGCCGCTGCTACTAGCCACCGCTACCAGCCGCCGCCGGCCGCGCCCCGGCACCGGCCGGCCCGGCCCGCGGGCTCCCGCCCGCGGCCTCCCGCGCGGGGCCTCGGGGCGCCGCGGCAGGGGGACCGCGGTCTGGCCGACATCGGGGCGCGGACGCCTCTACACTCACGCTCGTGACGCACCAGCCCCGCCACTGGCCACCCGGCACCGCCCGCGCGGCCGATCCGGGCCGCGGCGATACGCCGGGGGCCGCCGCTTCGACGCTCACCGTGCCGGTGTTCGCCGACCTTTCCGGCCGCCGGCGGCGGCTGCTGCGCCTGATCGGCGCGGGGGCGAGCGTCCTGTGCGCCGGGGCGCTGACCGTGGTGGGCGTCGGGCTGGCCGGCGGCCCCAAGCCGCCGTTCGGCCTGGGGGGCGGGGCCCCGTCCCCCCCCGGGGGCGGGCACCGATCGGGCCCGCGCCCCGGCGGCCGGCCCGCGGAGCCGGGCACCGCTCCGGCATCCCGGGGCCCGGGGCACCGGGCCGGCCGGTCCCCCTCCCCGCGCCCGTCACCGGGGAAGGACCCGTCGCCGAGCCCGAGGCCGTCGGCCTCCGGCTCGCCATCCTCCTCGCCCACCAGCACCACGGCCTCCCCGTCGCCGACGGCGAGCACGAAGTCGCCGCCCGGCCGCAGCCACTCCCCCAGCCCGCATCCGCACCCGTCCAAGTCGCACTAACGGCCAGACATGCCAGCTGCCACGCCGGCCGCCCGGGCCCGCCATCGCGCCGTCCGCCAGCCCCGCGGCCACTGGCTCTTCCTTGCGCTGGTGCTGCTCGTCGTGGCCGCGGCCCTCCTGGTCGAGGGGTACACCCATGGCGTGCTCGGCGAGTCGCCGCAGACCGCGAACCAGGCCGGGGCGCGCGGCAGGCCGGGGCCGCCCGCGCTGGTCAACGGGGGCCCGGTGATCAACGCGGCCGGCGCCAGGCCGTTCTCCTACCAGATCCCGGCCCGCACCGTCGTGCTCAGCTTCGACGACGGGCCGGACCCGACCTGGACGCCGAGGATCCTCGCCGTCCTGAGGCGCTGGCACGTGCCGGCGAACTTCTTCGTGGTCGGCGCGCACGCGGCCAGCTGGCCGGGCCTGGTCCGCGAGGAGCTGCGCGCGGGCGACGAGGTCGGCTCCCACACCTACACCCACGTCAATCTCGCCACCGCCGGCTGGCAGCTGCCGTTGCAGCTCACGCTCACCCAGAACGCGCTCGCCGGGGCCGCCGGGGTCCGCACCGACCTGCTCCGCCCCCCCTACAGCAGCGTGGCCGACGCCCTCACGGCGGTCGACTGGCGCGCCTACCAGCGGGTCGCCCGCTACGGCTACCTGATCGTGCTGGCCACCGCGGACACCCGCGACTGGGCCAGGCCGGGCGTCGCCAGGATCGTCCGGAACGCGACGCACTGGCCCGGCCAGGCCCGCCACGGAGCGGTGATCATGCTGCACGACGCCGGCGGCAACCGCGCGGAGACCGTCCGCGCGCTCCCGCTGATCATCGCCGCGCTCCGGGCGCGTGGCTACCGGTTCAGCACGATCACCGCGGCGCTGCGCCTCCCGTGGGCCGACACGCCGGTGACCCCCCGGCAGCGCCTCATCGGGGCCGCGCTGGTGCTCACCCAGCAAGCGGCCGACCACTCGGTCGCCGTCCTCGCCGTGGCGCTGGTGGTGGCCAGCGTGCTGCTGGTGCTGCGCCTGCTCGCGCTGGTGTGCTTCGCGGCGGCGCACCGCAGGCGCGTGCGCAGGCTCCCGGTGCCACGCCGGCCCCGGGCCGCGCCGGGGATCTCGGTGATCGTGCCC
>JAJPIV010000103.1 GCA_021324595.1 Actinomycetota bacterium
CCGCGAACTCGCCCGGCACCCCCGCCCCGGCGCACGCCGCGCAGTCCGGGCGCAGCCCCAGGCGGCGCAGCGCCCGGGTGAACGAGGAATACCCGCCGTCACAACCCAGCCCGGTGACCTCGTCGAACAGCGCCGTCGCCCACAGGTGCGGGTCATCGGCCAGCCGGATCCGGCAGTACTCCGCGAACCTGCCGAACCGGTCCGGGCACCGGGTCCACCGCACCACCCGCCGGCGCCCGGCCGAGGTGTTCGCCGCCGAGGAGGCACCGCGGCTGCTGACCGCGCCGGTGTTCGGCTACGAGATCCCGGTCTACGCGACCGCCAAGGTGCACCGCGACCATCACATCGAGGTCGCCAGGTCGCTGTACTCGATCCCGGGGAACCTGATCGGCAAGCACGTCGACGTTCGCGCAGACTCCCGGCTGGTCCGCGTCTGGCACCGCGGGCAGCTGTGGACGATCACGGAATTGCCCGAGGTTGAGCGAGTAGCGATCACGTAATTGCCCGCCCCGATCACGTAATTGCCCATGTGCATGGCGAGTGCGTGTCAGGGTCGACCTGGCTATCAGGCAGGAGCAACTTTCTCCCCGTCTCTGAGCGGGACGGGGGGCCGATGGCGAGGAGAACGTCCGGCGTGATCGATATCACCGAGATCCGGTCCGCTGGCACGCGGGCCGGTCGAAGAATCAGATCGCCTCGAGCCTGGGCGTGCACCGGCGGGCGGTCAGCAAGTACGTGGCCCCGGCGGAGGCGGCGGGGCTGGTCCCGGGCGGGCCGCCGCTGAGCGAGGCCGAGTGGGCGGAGCGGGTGCGGGAGTGGTTCCCTGAGCTGGCTGATACCCGGCTGCGGCAGGTGACCTGGCCGGCGATCGGGGAGCATCACGGGTTCATCGCAGGCCAGCTGAAGGCTGGGGTGACGATGGCGACGATCCGCCAGCGGCTGCGTGATGAGGAGGGGCTGGCGGTGAGCGTGGCTAGTTTCCGCCGGTATGTGGCGGCTAACCTGCCGGAGGAGACCCGCCGGGCGCAGGTGCGGGTGCTGCGGCCGCAGGCGGCGGAGCCCGGGGATGAGGCGCAGATCGATTACGGGCAGCTGGGCCGCTGGATCGGCCCGCGGCCGGCAGGCGGCATGTGGTCTGGGTGTTCGCGATGGTGCTGGCGTGCTCGCGGCTGATGTTCATCCGCCCGGTGCTCAAGCTGGACCAGCGGGCGTGGACCGAGTGCCACGTGGCGGCGTTCGCGTTCTTCGGCGGGGTTCCCGCCCGGCTTGTCCCTGGCAACCTCAAGACCGGGGTGGACAAGCCGGGCCTGTATGACCCGAAGATCAACCGCTCGTATGCCGAGCTGGCCGCCCATTATGGCGTGCTGGTAGACCCGGCACGGTCGAAAAAGCCCCGGGATAAGGCCAGGATCGAACGGCCGATGCCGTATATACGGGACAGCTTCTGGCGGGGCCGGGAGTTCAGTTCCCTGGGGCAGATGCAGGCCGAGGCAGCACGCTGGCCGGCGGAGGTGGCCGGGCAGCGCTCGTGCCGGCCGCTGGAGGGGGCGGCCCCGGCGGCGGTGTTCGCCGCGGTGGAGAAGGACAAGCCGCGGCCGTTGCCGGGTGAGCCGTTCGTGCTGGCCACCTGGGCGAAGGCGAAGACCGGCCCGGGCATCCATGCGCGTGTGGGCAAGGTGCTGTATTCGCTGCCGTGGCGGCACATCGGCAAGACCGCTGATGTGCGGGTGACCGCGACCATGGTGCAGTTCTTCACCGGCGGGCAGCTGGTCAAGACCCACCCGCGCAAGGACTGGGGCAAGCAGACCGATTACGGCGACTACCCGCCGGAAAAGATCGCCTTCCACATGCGCACCCCGGCGTGGTGCCGCCGCCAGGCCGCCGGGATCGGGCCCGCGTGCGAGCAGGTCATCGCCGGGCTGCTGGCCGGCAACGCGCTCTACCAGCTGCGATCAGCCCAGGGCGTGATCGGCCTGGCCGGCCGGTGTGACCCGTCCCGGCTGGAGGCCGCCTGCGCCAAGGCGATCACCGCCGGCGACCCGTCCTACCGCACCATCAAGGGCATCCTGGCCGCCGGGACCGGGCGCGACCCAGCACCGGCCACCGCCGGGGACGGCGGGGCCGCGGCGTTCCTGCACGGCCCCGCCTCCTTCGCCAACGTCGTGCCCATGCGTCCTGCGAGCGCGATCACCAGCGACCAGCTGGCCCCCAGCGGGCAGGTGAGGTCATGACCACCACTGCCACCAGCACCGCTGCCGGCGCCGGGCTGATCCCGGCCCGGCCGCTGGCCGCCCAGGCACATGCGCTGCGCGCCGCCGCGACCCTGATCGAGCGGGCCGGCATCACGGGCCTGTCGCTGACCATCGGCCACGACATCCTCATCCAGGTCCCCGAATACCTGGCACCACCAGCCGCCCGGACCGCCGCCGTCGCATGGCTGGCAGCCGCGACCGGCGGCCAGGCCGCCGCCGACACCAGACCCGGCAGCCACACCCGCGGCTGGGTGTTCGCCGATGGGCAGCTCGCCGGGCACGCCGTGCGCGTCTTCACAGCGATCGGGGGCACGCCGTGACCACCGCCACCACGATCACCGACCGCAACGGGCTCACCGCGGCGCTGCGGGCACTGAAACTGCCAGGGATGCTGGCCACCCTCGATGCCCGCCTCGCCCACGCCCGCGCCGGGGAACTGGGCCACCTGGAGTTCCTCCAGGTGCTGTGTGAGGACGAGATCTCCCGCCGCGACAGCGTGTCGCTGGCCAAGCGCATCCGCCGCGCTCGGTTCGAACAGCAGGCCACCCTGGAAGGCTTCGACTTCGCCGCCTCCCCCAAACTGCCCGCCGCCGCCATCCGCGACCTGGCCGCCCTGCGCTGGCTGCACGCCGGCGAGTCCGTGATCCTCTACGGCCCCGTCGGCGTGGGCAAAAGCCACATCGCCCAGGCCCTGGGGCACCTGGCCATCCGCCACGGCGCCGAAGTCCGGTTCCTCAAGACCAGCCGGGCGCTCGCGCACCTGGCCGGCGGGCACGCCGGCCGGACCTGGGACAAACGGCTCCGCGAGCTCACCCGGCCCGCCGTCTTGATGCCGGATGACTTCGCCATGCGCGAGCTGACCGCCGCCCAGGCCGACGACCTCTACGAGCTGATCACCGAACGGGCCGGCCGCTCGCTGATCCTCACCTCCAACAGAGCCCCCGCCGACTGGTACCCGCTGCTCCCCAACCCCG
>JAJPIV010000029.1 GCA_021324595.1 Actinomycetota bacterium
TGCCACCCCAACCAGCATGATCAACTAACCGGGACCCGTGACTGGTTACGTGACGCCGACACTACTCGCGGAACCGGGTCAGATTGCCGTCCAGTCATAGTGCCCTACCTTTCTGTTCCGCAGCCCCGCCTTCGCTGGATCGGTTCGGCTGGGGGCTGATAACTGACCGCATGACGCTGCACATCAGCGTTCCGGGTGGCGTCCGAATCGCGGTGTAAATGACAGGACGGGCGTAGGTTCCCTTCAAGACCGGCAAGTCATCGAAGGGAAGGACCTACGCCCATGCCACACCGAGTATCCCCTGCCGAGCGCATCCGCGGCCACATCGACGAGCTGTTTGCCTCCGGTAAGCAGCTTCCGGAGATCCTGGAGGAGGTCGCCCGGCTGGGCGCGCAGCTGCTGATGCAGGCCGCCCTGGAGGCGGAGATCACCGAGTTCCCCGGCCGCGACCGCTACCAGCGGGCCGCGGACTGCGAGGATGCCCGGCCCGGGTCCCGCAACGGGTACCGGGAGGTGGCCGTCAAGACGACCGCCGGGCCGCCCGGCCCTTGCCTTTCGTCGTCCGGTTAGCCGCCGCGGAGGGCTCACGGCTCGCGGCGGAACCCTGGCCCACTGTGGATGGTGTGGCGGTTCTGGCGGTCAGGGTGTGCCGGGCGACGATCCTGTCGCCTGGGCGGTACGGCCGACTGCGACCAGCCGCGCCTGCACCCGGTCGAGGATGCGCATCAGCAGACTTGCCAGCTGGACGGCCTCGGCTGCCTCGGACAGGTCGTCGTAGTCGATCTGCCGGTGCCCCGCAGGGTTCCGCAGCGCCCCGAACGCCCCAGCGAACAGGGCCCGCGTTCCCTCCTGCTCTCCCCTGGCGGCTGCCGAGTCCGTCAGCGGGCCGCCGGACCCGAAGGCTCGGTTCATGAGATCCGCGCCGATCATCTGATCGCTGTACCCGCCGAGCTCGCGTACCCGGATCTCAACTGCCCTCAGCGACGCGAACACGGCCTGATCCCACTTGCGGATCATGAACTGCGGGCGGGCTTCGGCCTCGATGAGCGGATGCAGCCGCGCCTCCCGCAGGAACGGGGCGCTCACCGGGATGCCGCGGACCGGCTCCGCCGCGACGAGCACCGAGTCCTGCGGGCGGATCTGCCAGCCCTGGCGCGTAAGCTGCTCGACGAGCGCGGCCCGCAGCTCACCGTCCGGCCCGGTAATGAGCTGGCCGTCCAGCCAGCGGCCGAGGAAACGCCGGACCAGGCGCCGTCCCAATGAGCCCGCCCGCCACACGACAGCCAGGACCGCGTGGGCATCCGCCCCGGAGACTCCGTCCGGCAGAGCGAGCCAGTCCGGAGGAATGCCCTGCTCCCCGAGGAAGACGACGACCTGATCCGGGGCGTACTCGCCGGAGATCGCCTCCGCGACCTGCCGGACGATGAGATCGCTCAGGTCGTGGCCATCATCCTCGCCTGGATCAGGCTCCGGCAGGACCACCACCCGGTTCCGGGCCCGGTCCTGCCCGGCCGGCGTCAGGGCCAGGTCCTGGATCTGCTGCAGGTAGTAGTTCGCATCCTGCGGGTTGACACGACCGCCCGTCAGACGCCAGGTCAGCTGCCCTGCGTCCCGGGCGATGAACAGCTCCTGGAGGAAGCCCGGCATCAGCCGCGGGTCCGCGGCATAGGTGCCCGACATCTCGTTCAGCAGCTGGTAGGCGCTCATCCACAGGGGGCGGCCCTCGGACTGCTGCTGGCGCTCGTCGATCGCCTTGAGAATCTGGATGTTGTCGAAGTAAACGGGCGGCACTGCGAGGTCCTATGGGGTGCGGGGCCGTGGGCGGGCTGGCCGTCCAGGCCGGCTGACAACGCCCCGGGCGGGCCGGGGCATAGGGGCACGATACCGGCAGCGGCCGACATGCCAGGATCACCGTGACGAGCAGCGTCCAATGAGTGAAGGCACGGCTCCTCAGCCGTGGCGGATCTACGGTGAGCGCCTGGTCTATGACAACCCGTGGGTACGCCTCGCGCGAGGATGTCCCGGCCTTCGTAGAACTTGAGAGTGGCGGTCCCCCGCCCGGTGCCTGCCAGGTGGTAGGTGCCGGGCAACGACCAAGTCATCCGACGAGGGAGAGGGACCGCCGTGAGCAACGCCTACCAGAAGAACAGCCGCCGTGCCCAGCCTGGCCCGGTGCCGGGACAGTTCGGCGTTCCGGAGCAGGTGATCGTGTCGATGGCCGAGATCGCCGGAGCGGCGAGGGAGGGCCTCCTGGCCCTGGCCGTGGGCACGGGCCTGCAGGTGATGGCCGCGATGTTCGACCAGGGCACGGCCGTGCTGTGCGGGCCGGACGGCAGGCACAACCCGGACCGGGCCGGCTACCGGCACGGTACCGGGGCCGGGTCGGTGACCCTGGGCGGCCGCCGCGTGCCGGTGACCCGGCCGAGGGTCCGCGCGGCCGACGGATCCGGGGAGCTGCACCTGCCCAGCTACGAGCTGTTCTCCTCCACCGAGGTACTCGGGCAGATGGCGCTGGAGAAGATGCTGGCGGGCCTGTCGTCGCGCCGCTATGACCGCGGCCTGGAGCCGGTGGGCGAGGCGGTGGCGGACGCCGCGTCGGCTACCTCGAAGCCGGCGGTGTCGCGCCGGTTCGTCACCGCGACCGAGACCGCGCTGGCCGGGCTGATGGCCCGCCGCCTGGATGACCTGGACCTGGTGGCGTTCATGGCCGGCGGGGTGCACTTCGGGGAGAGCACCTGCGTGGTCGCGCTCGGCATAGACATCGACGGCACCAAGCACCCGCTGGCCGTCGAGCAGGGCTCGACCGGGAACGCGACCCTGGTCACCGGCCTGATCACCGGGCTGCGTGACCGCGGCCTGGACGTCACCAGGCCCGTCCTGGCGGTGCCGGACGGGTCCAAGGCCCTGTCCAGGGCGGTGAAGGACGTGTTCGACAAGCCGGTCATCCAGCGCTGCCAGCAGCACAAGATCCGCAACGTGATCGACCGGCTGCCGGACAAGCTCCGCTCGGTGACCGAGAAGCGGATGCGCCAGGCCTATCACGCCAGTCCGCGCTGAAAGCCGAAGCCGAGCTCGAGGCACTGGCACCAGAGCTGGGCAAGACCCGCCCCGGTGCCGCCACATCGCTGCGCGAGGGCATGGCCGGGACCCTCACCGTCCTGCGGCTCGGCGTGCCGCCCACCCTGGCCAGAACGCTCAGGTCCACCAACAGCATCGAGTCCATGATCGAGATCTGCCGCGAGCACGGCAAGAACGTCAAGCGCTGGCGCGACGGCACCATGGCGCTGCGCTGGTGCGCCGCCGGGATGCTCCAAGCCGGCCGCCAGTTCCGCCGCGTCCACGGCCACACGCACCTGCCGAAGCTGCGCGCCGCCCTCGACGCCTGCTTCACCGAGAATGTCAGTGCCGCATGCCAGGATCAGACCATCAGGGCAGCCTGATGATCAACGGGGCCGCCACCGAAGTTCAACGGAACGCGGGACAACCTCCGCCTCGCGCTGGTGGACGTCGAGCCGCCCGGCTCAAGGCGTTTCGAGCCTGTAA